>JAUXRT010000468.1 GCA_030681635.1 Reyranella sp. | reverse complement strand
CAGCCGTGCGGCGATGGCGGCGAGCGGCAGGCTGGGCTGCACGATGACGACGTCGGGCCGACGTGCCTGCAGCCCGGCAAAAGCGGGCTCGAGGTCGCCGATCGTGGCCACGATCGGCTCGACGTCGAGGGCCAGCGTTGCGGCGGAGGCCTGGACCTGTGCCAGGAACGGCTTGCTGAACGGATCCGAAGGATGGAGCAGCACGGCGATACGCTTCATCGACGGCACGATCTCGCGCAGGAACTCGACCCGCTTGGCGCCGAGTGCCGCCGCGGCGCCGTCGACGCCCGTCAGGTTGCCGCCCGGGCGCGCCAGGCTATCGACGAGGCCCGCGCCGACCGGGTCGCCGGACGAGATGATGATCGGGATGGTCTGCGTCGCGCGCTTGGCGGCAAGGGCCGCCGGCGTTTGCAGGGCGACGATGGCGTCGACGTTGGCCGCGACCAGCTCCGCGGCGAGCAACTGCAGGCGGTCGATCGAACCGCCGGTCGAACGCGTCAGCAGCGAATAGGAGCCCTCGGTCCAGCCGCGCTCCTGCATGCCGGCGCGCAGCAGGTCGGCCATGTAGAGCTCGTCGCGCGCCATCAGCACGCCGATGACTGGCCGGCGCGGTGCCTGCGCATGAGCAGGCAAAGCGGCGAGGATGGCGGGCGCCGACAGGAGGAAACGTCGCCTCACTCGATCACCTCGTCGGCGCGGATCAGGATGGATTGCGGCACGGCGACGCCCAGCGCCTTCGCGGTCTTGAGGTTGATCACCAGCTCGATCTGGATCGGACCCTGCACCGGCAGGTCGCCGGGCTTTGCTCCCTTCAGGATCTTGTCGAGATAGATGGCGGAGTCGCGATAGAGATGCTGGATGTCGGCGGCATAGGCCAGCAACCCGCCGGCGTCGGTGAAGCGTCGCGACGCCGCGGCCGAGGGCAGGCGGTGCTTGAGCGCGAGCGCGGCCGCGAGGGCGAGGGAAAGGCTCGGTTGCACGATGACGGCATCGACAGCGCCACCCCCCAGTCGCGCGAAGGCGGGCTCGAGATCGGCCTCGCGCTCGATCATCACCCGTTCGATGGCGACGCCGCCCTGGCTCCCGGCTTTCTCGAGCTGCTCGAGGAACGGCTTGTGGAACGGGTCGGGTGCGTTGGCGATGGCGGCGATGCGCTGCGCCGCCGGCAGGATTTCCTTCAGGAGCTCAACGCTCTTGCCAGCGAGTTCGGCCGTCGCCGTCGAGACGCCCGTCAGGTTGGCCTCGGGCCGGGCCAGGCTGGCGACCAGGCCGGTCGCCACGGCATCGCCCACGCCGGCCAGCAGGATCGGGATGGTTCGCGTCGCTTTCTTGGCGGCGAGCGCCGCCGGTGTCTGGACCGCCACCAGGACATCGACATTGAGGGCCACCAGCTCGGCAGCCAGCGCATCGAGCCGCGCCGGCACGAACTCGGCCGAGCGATACTCGAACCTGATATTGGTGCCTTCGATGTAGCCCAGGTCCTTCAGCGTGCTGTGGAAGATCGACCAGAAGGGCTCGCGCTGGCCCACCACCAGCACGCCGACGCGAAAGACCTTGCCGGCCTGCGCCCCTGCGACAACGGGAGTCGCCGCGGCGAGCGCGCTTGCAGTCAGAAGGAATCGCCGTCTCACTCGATGATCTCGTCGGCCTGGGCGAGAAGCGCCGGCGGCAAGGTAAGTCCGAGTGCCGCGGCCGTCTTCTGGTTGATCACCAACTCAAATACCGTGGGCTGCTCGATCGGCAAGGTGGCCGGCGCCGCACCGCCCAGCACACGCACGGCGCAAAGTGCCACTCGCCTGTAGGCTTCCTGCAAATTGGGCCCGTAGGTCAGCAGTGCCCCGGCACGCGCGATCACGGCCCAGCCGGAGACCAGCGGCACCTTGCGGGCGATGCAGTCGGCGGCAGCCACCGGCCCCTGCTGGACCATGCTGGAGCTGGGCAGCATGACGACGGCCTGTGCGCCGTCGTCGAGCGCCTGGGTGAGGGCGGGGCGTACCTCGCCGGCGGTCTGTGCGCGGTACACCGCGAGCTCGATGCCGAGTGGCTGGACCGCTCCTTGGCAGGCAGCGATCTCCTTTTCCTCGCCAGCATGCCGGGTGTTGGAAAGCAGGCCGATCTTGCGGCAGTTGGGCAGTGCGATGCGCATGAGGTCGATGCGCTTGGGGTTGAGCTCGAGCGACATGAAGCTTACGCCGGTCGCATTGCCGCCGGGCCGCGACAGCGACTGGGCGATGCCCGCGACGACGGGATCGCCGCTGAAGCCAAACACCACCGGCACCGTCGGCTTGGCTGCGACGACGGTCACGGCTGCCGCGCCTTGAGCCACGATCAGGCGCACGCCCGCTTGCTGCAACTCGGCCACCATGGCTGCAGCAAGCGTGGGCGTGTTGGCATTGTAACGTTCAAGAATCTTTACGGGCTCGCCGCTCGAGGGAAGTGCACCGGTCAGCCCGGCCCTGAAAGCGGCAAGGAACGGCGCCGTGGTCTGCGTCGACTCGGGCGAGATCCAGCCGATCAGCCGCTCGGCGGCCACGGCGTGTCGGGCCGTCACGACGAAGGGTGCCCCGAGTGTCACGGCGAGTATGTTGCGTCGCTTCATTCGCCCCTCCCGGGCGGCGCAGGACGGTTCTCTTCCGACTTGCCGCTACTGTAGGCAGGTCGCCTGCATATTGGCGAGAGGGAGTGTGCCGGTTCTCCTATTAACTGCGCCCTTCGATCAGCGCCCGTTCCCGCTGGAAAAGCTCGACCACGGCGTCCATGACGGCGCGAACCCGGGGCAGTGCCCGCAGGTCGCGATGCACCAGCAGCCATTGGTCGGCGAACACATCGGGGATGACGCCGCCCACCCGGTGGAGCGCTGGCTCCGGATCGCCGAGATAGCAGGGCAGCACGGCCAGCCCCGCGCCGGCGCGCGCCGCCTCGAGCAGGACCAGCCAGTTGTTGCCGCGCACGACGGGACGTTGGCCGGCCAAGAGCTCGCGCAGCCACTGCTGGCCCGGAAAGTAGCTGTGATCGTCATCGAAGCCGATCCACGGCAGTCCGCCGAGTGCTGCCGACGTCGGACGACTGACCTTGAAATCCCGGCCGGCATAGACGGCATAGGCCACGCGCCCCAGCTTGCGCGTGACGATGCCGCCCAGCTCGGGCACCTGCTCGCGGATCAGAAGATCGGCCTCGCGACGAGACAGGTTGGCCAGCGTGTGGCTGGCGATGACCTCGAACTCGATCTGGCGCAGCTGGCGGCGCAGTTCCGGCAGATGGCGCGCGATCAGGGCGGCCATCGCCTCGCCGGCCGACAGCCGCACGACGCCGCTGACCGCGTCGCTGAGGCCGGCGCTGCGGCGATGGATCGAGAGCGCCGCCTTCTCCATCGCCTCGGTGTCGGCGAGCAGCTGCTCGCCGGCACTGGTCGGCGCGAAACGGTCGGGCAGGCGCTCGAACAGGCGGGCGCCGATCTGCTTCTCCAGCGCCTGCACGCGGCGCGCCACCGTGGGATGGCTGACGCCCAGCGCCTTGGCCGCCGTCGTCAGCGTGCCCTCGCGGGCGAGCGTCAGGAACACGCGGAGATCGTCCCAGTTCGCATTCATATCCATGTTCATAAATGTACACGGGTTTTTCCAAATTGTGGACTGACGAATATCGGCGTTCGCCCTAGCATGGCCTCATGCATATCGAACCTCGCCTGCTCGTCTTCACCAAAGGGGTGCGCCTGCGCATCGCCGGCGCCGTCGCCATCGGTCTCCTCGCCGTCGGCCTCGGCATCGCCCGCCTCGGCCTGCTGGGCTGGCTGATCGGCCAGGTTTTTACGGGCCGGCCATTGTCAGAACTCGTGCTGCCGGCCGTGCTGATCGGAGCCGTCATGGTGTTGCGCGGCGCCGCCGAGCACTGGCGCGCCGTGGTAGCGCACGAGACCGCGGCGCGGGTGCAGAAGGCGCTCCGCCGCACGCTCTACGAAAAGGTGGCGTCGCTGGGGCCGGGCACCGTCGGCCGCCAGCGCTCCGGCGGCCTCACCCTCTCCATGATCGACGGCGTCGAGCAGCTCGAAACCTATTTCGGCCAGTTCCTGCCGCAGTTCCTGATCGCGCTGCTCTCGCCGCTGCTGATCTTCGCGGTCGTGTCCTTCATCGACCTGCCGGTGGCGCTGGTGATGCTGGGCTTCGCGCTGCTGGCGCTGTTTGCACCCGCGCTCTGGCATAAGTGGGACGTCCGCGCCTCGCTCGGCCGGATGATTGCCTACAAGTCTTTTGCCGCCGAGTTCCTTGATTCGATCCAGGGGTTGGCCACGCTAAAAGCGTTTGGCCAGGGCAAGGCCCGCGCCGACAAGCTCGAAATCGAGGCGCGCGATCTCTTCCGCCGCACCATGTGGGTGCTGGGCACCAACTCGCTGGCGCGCGGCATCACCGATGCCTCGATCGCGGGCGGCGCCGCGGCGGCGCTGATTTACGGCGCGTCGCGGGTCGAGGCCGGCGCCATGTCGCTCACCTCGCTGCTGATCATCATGATGCTGGGCATCGAAATCTTTCGGCCGATGCGGGAGCTCAGGACGGTGCTGCACCAGGGCATGGTCGGCCTCTCTGCCGCGCAAGGCATCTACCGCATCCTCGACGACGCGCCGTCGGTGGCCGATGCCGACCCTGCAAAACTCGGCGCCGCGCTCACGCCCACGATCGCCTTCGAGGGCGTGCGCTTCTCCTACCCCGGCACGCGCCGCACCGTACATGACGGCCTCTCCTTTACGGCTGCGGCCGGCGAGCGGCTGGGGTTGGTCGGCTCCTCGGGCGGCGGCAAGTCGTCGATCGTGCGCCTGCTGCTGCGCTTCTACGATCCCGACAATGGCCGCATCACTCTGGGCGGACATGACCTGCGGGCGCTCAGTTTCGAGCAGATCCGGTCGCTGATCTCGGTGGTGAACCAGGACACGTTCCTGTTCCACGGCACCGTCGAGGAGAACATCCGGCTCGGCCGTCCCGACGCTTCGCAAGCCGAGCTGGAGGCCGCCGCCCGCGCCGCCAACATCCACGACTTCATCCGCAGCCTGCCGCAGGGCTACCAGACGACCATCGGCGAGAAAGGCATCAAGCTCTCGGGCGGCCAGCGCCAGAGGGTCGCCATCGCCCGCGCGTTGCTGCGCGACACGCCGATCCTGGTACTCGACGAGGCGCTCTCCGCCGTCGATGCCGAAAACGAGGCGGTGATCCAGGAAGCGCTCGACCGCCTGATGCGCGGCCGCACGACCGTGATCCTGGCCCATCGTCTGTCGAGCGTGATCGACTGCGACCGCATCCTCGTCCTCGACGGCGGCAAGGTCGCCGAAGAGGGCCGCCACGGCGAGCTGATGGCCCGTGGCGGCGTCTATGCCACGCTGATGGCCGAGCAGGCGCGCGAACAGCAGGCCGGCGACGCGGCCGACCTCCTCGAGGCGCCCGCACGCGCGGAATCCGTCTCCGATACGCCGGGCGGCGCGGTCAAGGCGGTGACCGAAGGCATCATCAAGGCCGAGGGGCTTACCTGGTACCAGGTGGTGGTGGCCCTGATGAAGGTGATCATGCCGTGGAAGGGCAAGCTCACGGGCACTTTCATATTGGGCGTGCTGCGCGTGATGTCCTTCATCGGCATCGGCGTGCTGTCGGCGCTGATCGTGCTCGCGCTCAAGAACGGCCAACCCTATGCCGGCCTCGCCATTGCACTGGCGGTGCTGGCGCCGGTCTCGGGCGTGCTCCATTGGCTGGAATCCTGGATGGCACACGACATGGCCTTCCGCCTGCTGGCCGAGATGCGCATCGATGCCTTCCGCAAGCTCGACGCGCTGGCGCCGGCTTACCTCACACGCCGCCGCACCGGCGATTTGATGGCGCTGGCCACGCACGACATCGAGCTGGTCGAATATTTCTTCGCCCACACCGTGGCGCCGGCGTTCGTGGCCATCCTGGTGCCGGCCGCCGTCGTCATCGCGCTCGCTTCGGCCAACGGCTGGCTGGCGCTGGCGCTGGTGCCGTTCCTGCTGGCCGTCGGCCTCAGCCCCTTCCTGATGCGGAAGCGCGTCGACACGCTGGGCTCCAAGGCGCGCGAAGCGGCGGGCGAACTCGGCGCCTTCGCCGTCGATTCGGTGCAGGGGCTGGGCGAGATCGTGGCCTTCCAGCAGGAGCGTTCGCGCGGCGACAAGCTCGACGAGCTCTCGCAACGCCACATCTCGCTGCGCCTGCCCTTCTTCCGCGAACTCACGCTGCAGCATGCGATCCTGGAAGTGCTGACCGGCCTCGGTGGTCTCGCCGTGGTCGTCACCGGCGCGATCCTGTCGTCGCAGGGCGCGCTCGACGCCGGCCTGCTGCCGCTCATGACCGTGCTGGCGATGGCGGCCTTCCTCCCGGTATCGGAAATCGCCCAGATCGGCCGCCAGCTCGCGGACACGCTCGGCGCCACGCGCAGAGTCTATGCGCTCGCCAACGAGCCGATCCCGGTGCGCGACGGCAAGGGCGTGCCGGCGCGCAAAGGCGCCGCTGCGCTCTCGCTAGAAAAGGTCGACTTCACCTATCCCGGCCAGTCCCGTCGCGCCCTCTCCCAGGTCACGTTCGACATCCCCGCCGGCAAGACGGTGGCGCTGGTCGGCACCTCGGGCGCCGGCAAGACCACGACGGCGCAACTGCTGATGCGCTTCTGGGATCCCGACTCCGGCCGCATCACGCTGAACGGCGCCGATCTCCGCGACTACAGACTCGACGAGCTGCGCGGCCTGGTGGCGCTGGTGGCGCAGGACACCTATCTCTTCAACGACACGCTGCGCGCCAACATCCTGATCGCCCGGCCCGACGCCACTGAGGCCGAGCTGACGGCCGCCATCGAGCACGCCTCTCTCACCGAGCTTGTCTCTGCTCTGCCACAGGGCCTCGACTCACCGGTCGGCGAGCGCGGCACCAGCCTCAGCGGCGGCCAGCGCCAGCGCGTCGCCATTGCCCGCGCCTTCCTCAAGGATGCGCCGATCCTGATCCTCGACGAGGCGACCTCGCATCTCGACGCGGTGAACGAGCAGGCGGTGCGCCGCGCGCTCGACGTGCTCAAGGCCGACCGCACGACCATCGTCATCGCCCATCGCCTGTCGACGGTGCGCGATGCCGACCTGATCGTGGTGCTCGACGAGGGCCGCGTGGCGGAAAGCGGCACGCATGCGCTCCTTCTTGCGCGTGGCGGACTCTACGCACGATTGGTGTCGCGCCAGCTTGCCGCCGTGTACGCGCCCGCCGCACAATGAGGGCATGAACCGCAAACGCCAGCTCCACCTCAATCTCTTCATCCAAAGCCGCGGCCATCATGAGGCGTCGTGGCGGCATCCGGATTCCTCGGCGCTTGCGCTGACCGACATCGACTATTTCCGCGACGTTGCGCGGCGTGCCGAGGCCGGCCTCTTCGATTCGATCTTCCTCGCCGACACGCTGGCGCTGATGGACACCGTGGCGCATGCCGCCAGCACCTGGCTGGAACCGATTACGACCTTGGGCGCGCTGGCCGGCTCGACCACGCACATCGGCCTGATCGCCACGGCGTCCACCACCTACTCCGAGCCGTTCAATCTCGCGCGCCAGTTCGGTTCGCTCGACCATATCAGCGGCGGCCGCGTCGGCTGGAACATCGTCACCTCGTGGCTGGCGGCAGCAGCGCGCAATTATGGCGGTGAGAGCCTGGTCAGCCACGACGAGCGCTACGAGCGCGGCGAGGAGTTCGTTTCCGTCGCCAAGGCGCTGTGGGACAGCTGGGCCGACGACGCCGTGCTCGACGACCGCGCCAGCGGCCACTACGCGCGCGCCGAGCGCATCCGGCCGATCGACCACGCGGGCAAATTCTACAAAGTCGCCGGGCCGCTCAACATGCCGCGCGGGCCGCAGGGACGGCCGGTGTTCGTACAGGCGGGCTCGTCCGAGACCGGCCGCCGCTTCGCCGCCCGCCACGCCGAGGCGGTGTTCTCCGCGCAGATGGACAAGGCGACGGCGCAGGAATTCTATGCCGACCTGAAGCGGCTGGTGGTGGCGGAGGGCCGCGCGCCCGACCAGGCGCTGATCCTGCCCGGCCTCAGCCCGGTGATCGCGCCCACCGAGGCCGAGGCCCAGCGCATGGCGCGCGAGCTGAACGATCTCACCGACCCCGAGGTCGGGCGCAAGCGGCTGAGCGGCCGCTTCGGCGGCCACGACTTCTCCCATCTGCCGCTCGACAGACCGCTGGTGCCGGAGGACTTCCCCGATCCCGGCACCGTGCAGGCCGCGCGCAGCCGCACCGAGGTCATCGTGGGCCTGGTGCGTCGCGAGAAGCCGACCTTGCGGCAGCTGCTCGCCTACCTCGCCGGCGCGCGCGGGCACTTCACCACGGCGGGCACGCCGGACCAGATCGCGGATCTCATCGAAGACTGGTTCAACGACGGCGCCGCCGACGGTTTTAACCTGATGCCGCCGCTGCTGCCCTCGATGCTCGACGTCTTCGTGGCCGAGGTGATCCCGCTCCTGCAGAAGCGCGGGCTCTTCCGGACCGAATATGAGGGCCGCACGCTGCGGGACCATTTCGGCCTCGCGCGGCCGGCGGGCAGGCACTAACGTTCCGCCGCGGAGGAAACTCCGGGAGGAAGAAGCATGTTCAGCCACGTCACCATCGGCAGCAACGACATCGGCAAGGCCAAGGGCTTCTACGAGAGCCTGCTCGATCCGCTCGGCCTGGTCCGCCATGCCGACTATCCCAACGCCGCCGGCTACGGGCCGGCCGGCGGCCGGCCGCAGCTCTGGATCCTCAACCCCGTCGACCGGAAGGCCGCCACCGTCGGCAACGGCGTCACGGTCGGCCTGGAGGCGGCGACCCGCGCCGCCGTCGACGCCGCCCACACAGCCGGCCTGGCAGCCGGCGGCAAGGACGAGGGCGCGCCGGGCATCCGGGCGCATTATCATCCCAACTATTACGGCGCCTATCTGCGCGATCCTGACGGCAACAAGGTCTGTATTGTCTGCCACAAGCCGGTGTCGGGACCGGCCTGAGGCCGGCCGCTGGCACCTTTACCCATCCGTGGCGTTGCTTTCCGCGTACAACGAGCATGAACACACCCCTCACCCGCCGCTGGCTGCTGGCGACCGGCGCCGCCCTCGCAGCACCTGCCATTGCCCGCGCCCAGTCCGGCCTGCCGCACAAGCCGATCCGCATCCTGATAGGCTATCCCTCGAGCGGCGGCTCGGATTCCCTGGTGCACATCATCGCCGGCGCCCTGCAGACCCAGCTCTCGCGCAACGTCACCGTCGATTACAAGCCCGGCCCTTCAGGCATGGCGGCCGGCGAGATCCTCAAGAAGTCGACGCCGGACGGCAGCGTCATCGCCTTCATGCCGAGTGCCACCATGGTCGGTAAGCTCGTCAACGCGCGCTTCCCATTCGATCCCCTGACCGACCTCCTGCCGCTGACCCTTGCCGGCACCTATCCGACAACCTTCGCCGTCTCGCCGGGGATCGACGTCACCACGCTTGCCGAGTATGTCGCCTGGCTGAAGGCGGGCGATGCGACGCGCGCCCGTTTCGGCACCACGACTCCGAATTCCTTCACCCAGTATTTCGGCACCCTGCTGGGGCGCGAAATCGGCGTGCCGCTCGAGGCCGTTCCCTATGGCGGTTCGCGGCCGCTGGTGGCCGACCTCGAGAGGGAGCGCATTCCCGCCGGCACCGGCGGCCTCACCTCTTTCCTCGTGCCCCAACGTGGCGGCCGGCTGAGGATACTCATGACCTCCGCCGCCAAGCGCGGCCCGCTGGCCCCCAAGGTGCCGACCGTGGTCGAGCTGGGCTTTCCAAAGCTGGTGCAGACCAACTGGTATGCCTTCTTCGCGCCCCCTGACATGCCGGCGTCGCTGGTCGCGGCCTGGACCGCTGAACTGCGAGGGGTGCTCCAGTCGCGCGAAGTCGCCGAGCAGCTTCAGCAACTTGGCCTCAACGTCGAGACCTCGACGCCGGCCGAGATGGCGGACCGGCTCGCCTCGGACTTCAAGGAATGGAAAGCGACCCTTGACTTGCTGGGCATCAAGCCGGTCAACTGATCGCCACCACAGGAGCATCGCATGCCGCCATTCAAGGTGTTCTGGCAGCCCGGTTGAACCAGCTGCCTGAGACTCAAAGAGTTTCTATCGGTCCGTGGGATCGACTTCGTTTCCGTCAACGTTCTTGAAGATCCGGCCGGCCTGGCCGTGCTGCAGAAGCTCGGCGCGCGCTCGGTGCCGGTGCTGTCGCGCGGCGACAAATTCACCTTCGGCCAGAGCACCAAGCAGATCGTCGACTTCCTCGGCATCGACGAGAAGTCGGGGCCCGAGCTTTCGCCGGCCGAACTATATGCCCGGCTCGACAAGTTCATGACCGCCGCGCTCGAACTCCTGCCGCTGATGCCCGGGGACCGCCTCGACACCCATGTGCCGGGCCGGCCGCGCAGCTATCGCTCGCTGGGGTTCCACCTGTTTCGCGTGGTCGATGCCTTCCTCGATGCCAACCAGGGCATCACCCTGGTGCAGGCAATGTTCCGCGAGGAGCCCGCTGCCGACGCCGGCACCGCCCAGCTCGTGGCCTACGGCACCAAGGTGCGCCAGCGCTTCCGCGACTGGTGGGCATCAGGAGATACCTCAGGCACGCGCGCGCTAGAAACCTATTACGGTCCGCAGAGTCTCCACGAACTGCTGGAGCGCACCACCTGGCACTCCGGCCAGCATGTGCGGCAATACATGATGCTGCTCGAACGCGAGGGCCAGGCGCATGGCCGGCCGCTGGTCGAGGCCGATTTCGCCCGGCTGCCCATGCCGCAAAACGTCTGGGACGGCTAGAACCCCCGGATAAAACCCAGGAAACCTTCCGCCCGGCGTGGCGTTGACTGCCCAGGAATTCACCCCCGGAGCGGAGAACGATCATGCGCGCCAACGGCACGGCCACGGCCAACAGCACCAAGGATCTGGTCAAGGAAATCTCGGTCCTGAAAGCCCAGCTCAAGAAGCTCTCGACCTCGATCGAGAAGGACGCCACCAACGGCATCGGCGGCGCGCTGAGCGACATCCAGACCAGGAGCAAGGAAGCCATCGACGAGGTCCTCGAGACGGCACAGGCCTTCATCGACGATTATTCCGACAGCGCCAAGGAAACGACCAAGGCCCTGATGCAGAAGTCGGCCAAGCTGCGCGACGATGCGACGGACACGCTGATCGAGACCGTGAAGGAACGCCCAATCGCCACCCTGGCGACCGTGATCGGTATCGGCTTCCTCGCGGGGTACCTTTGTCGTCGGAGCTAGGCGGCCGGCACAGAACAAGAAAAGCACAAGCAGCGTGTCTGCCTTGATAGCTCCCCTGCTCCGTCTCGCGGTCGCCTCGGCGGCGGCGCGCACGATGCGTAATGCCGCGGCCGATATCGCGCTTCGCCTGACGCTGACGCTGGGCGCCGTCCTTGCCGGCGCCATCGGCGTGCTGTGCTTCAGCTACGCCGGACTCACCCTCCTGCAACGCCACCTCGATCCCGCCGAGGCGTGGGGCATCATGGGCGGTCTCTATGCCGTTGCCGGCGTGGCGCTCTACTTGGCCGCCACCCGGCGCCGCCGCGGCGCCTGACGCTTCACCGAGGCGAGCGGCGGCTTCACCGCCAGCCGCTCGCTTACCGGCCGGTCATCCGACAACAGCACTTCCA
>JAUXRT010000628.1 GCA_030681635.1 Reyranella sp. | reverse complement strand
ATGCCGGACGGCACGGTGATGCCGATCTACGACGCCGCCATGAAGTATCAGGCCGAGGGGGTGCCCCTCGTCGTCTTCGGCGGCAAGGAGTACGGCACCGGCTCGTCCCGCGACTGGGCGGCCAAGGGGGTGCTGCTCCTGGGCGTCAAGGCGGTGGTGGTGGAGACATTCGAGCGCATCCACCGTTCCAACCTGGTCGGCATGGGCGTGCTGCCGCTGCAGTTCAAGGACGGCATGACGCGCAAGACGCTGAACCTCGTCGGCACCGAGAGCTTCGACGTCGGCGGCATCGACGGCGGACTGAAGGTCGGCATGGACGTGCCGCTCACCATCCACCGCCGCGACGGCACCAGCGAGAAGATCGTCCTCACCTGCCGCATCGATACCGCCGAGGAAGTCGAGTACTTCAAGAACGGCGGCGTGCTGCACTACGTGCTGCGCAATCTGGCACAAGCGGCCTGAAGCAGCCGCCATGGCGACGGGGCTCCCCGGGCATGCCGTCGCCATGGCCCGCAACAACATCTGGGCGAACCATCGTCTGCTGACGGCCTGCAAGGCACTGTCGGCAGACGAGTTTGCCGCGTCCCGCACGAGCTTTTTCCCCTCGCTGCGCGCCACGCTGAACCACATCCTCTGGGTCGACGTCTACTACATCGACGCGCTGCATCGCGATCCCACCGTGCTCGAGCGCTATCACGACCCGATCCCCGATTTCCCCGACGCGGCGTCCCTCTACGATGCGCAGATCGCCAGCGACCGGCGGCTGCTCTCCTTCTGCGAACGCCAGACCGAAGCGTCGCTGGCCGAGAGCCTGGTCCTGCCGCGGCCCAACCGCACGCCGCCGCCATCAAGTGTGATCTCGATCCTCGAACATCTCTTCCAACACCAGACGCATCATCGCGGGCAGGCCCACGCCATGCTGGCCGGCACAAGCGTGAAGCCGCCGCAGCTCGACGAGTTCTTTCTCGCCGGGGAGCAGCACCTGCGGCGTGACGAGTTGCTGGCGCTGGGCCTGGAGCCGAGCTGATGCGTCCGCGCTCTTCCTTCGCCGGCGCCGCGATCGAGGTGAGCGACCTCGCCCGCTCCGTGGCGTTCCACCGGCTGTGGTTGCCAATGCTGGGCTTCCATCGCGTCTGGGCGAGCCCCGACCGCGTGATGTGGTCACGCGGCTACGACCATTTCGTCATGCGCCAGGCCAAGGACGGCGTTTCCTACGGGCCGGGCGCGCTGTGGCTTGCCGTGTCGGCCGAGAGTCGCGCCCAGGTCGACCAAGTGTATGCCGAGCTGCGCGACGCCGGCGCGGAGATCATCCAGCGCCCGCAGGAACTCGACTACCTGGCGCCGGGCTCCTACTCGGTCGGCTTTCGCGACCCCGACGGCGTGCCCATCGAAGTCATGCACCGCTGGGACGAGTTGCCCGACATAGCCGATGCCGAGCAGGTCCGCGTACCCGGTCACGGCATCAGCCTGGGCGGCTACTTCTTCAAGCCGCAAGCCGGCCAGCCGCCCTATCCGGCGCTGATCCTGCTGCACGGATTTGCCGGCCACGCCCACAACATGGTTGGCCTGGCGCGCGCCGCCGCGGCCAATGGCTATGCCGCCCTGGCGTTGTCGCTGCGCGGCTGGCTGGGCTCGGAGGGCGAGAACGACCAGGGGCTGCGCCAACCGCTCGACGTGCTGGCCGCGATCGACTGGCTGGCCAAGCGGCCGCTTGTCGATCGCGATCGTATCGGCCTGGTCGGGGCCTCGATGGGCGGCCAGGTAGCGCTGCTCGCTGCCGCCCACAAGCCGCCGATCAAGGCCGTCGCCTCGTTCTTCGCGCCGACCGATCTCGCCCGCTGGCGTGAGGCCAATCCCTTCATGCGCGACTATCTCGACGATCTGTGCGGGCCCGAGGGCCTGCCGGTGCGCTCGCCGATCCTGCGCGTGGCGCAGATCGACGCGCCGGTGCTGCTGATCCACGGCGATCTCGACGAGAACGTGCCGGTGGCGCAGAGCGTTGCCATGGCCGACGCACTGCGCGATCACGGCAAGGATGCCGAGGCCTTCGTGATCGCCGGCGCCAGCCACTATTTCACCGAGCAGCAAAATGCCATCGCCCGGCGTAAGCTGTTCGACTTCCTGCGTCGTCATCTCATCCGGAGTTAGTCGTTCATGCGTGTTTCCGAAGCCATCAATTCGCGCCGCTCCATGCGGGTCTTCTCGCCGAAGCCGGTGCCGAAAGCCGACATCGAATGGATCGTGACCAATGCCAACCGGGCGGCGTCCAACGGCAACCTGCAGCCGTGGAAACTCCACATCACGACGGGCAAGGCACGGCTGCGCCTGTCGGCCGCCATCCTGAAGGCGATGGACGACGGCGATACGGGGCCGGGCGCGGAATACGACGTCTATCCGAAGGAATTCACGCCGGTCTACGACCAGAGACGCAAGCTGGTCGGCAAGCAGCTCTACACCCTGCTCGACGTGCCGCGCGGCGACGCCGCCGGCATGCTGAAGCAGTTCCGCAAGAACTACGACTTCTTCGACGCGCCGGTCGGCATGATCCTCTGCGTCGAGCGGCGCATGGGCAATGGCCAGTGGATCGACTGCGGCATCTTCCTCGACCAGCTCATGCTGCTGGCCCGCGAGAAGGGCCTGCATACCTGCCCGCAGGCGGCCTTCAGCCGCTATCAGCACATCGTGCGGCGCGAGCTGAAGATTCCCGACGACCAGGTCGTGATCTGCGGCCTGGCGCTGGGCCATGCCGATCCCGATGCGGTGCCCAACTGCCTGATCACTGAGCGGGCGCCGATCCAGGACTTCACGACCTGGCACGGCGAGTGACCTCACAATCATGACCCCGACGCCGCGGATCGACCTGCGGATTGCCACGGCCTTCTGCGGCGTCATCGGCCTCTACGATACGTTCTACGTTTCCCTCCTGCTGTCGGACGGACCGCTCATCGGCCCGTTCATGGATGTCCACTTCCCGGACTTCCTTGTCTTCCACGCCGCCGTACGTGCCTTCCTTGAAGGCAAGCTCGCACTGATCTACGACATCGATGCCTTCACGCAGTTCCAGAACGCGATCTACCCTGACCGCTTTCCCGGAACGGTGCTTTTCCGACCCTTCTTCTATCCGCCGACATGGCTGCTGATGTTGCTGCCGCTCGGCCTGCTGGCCGTCGGCCCAGCCTATGGCGTGTTCATGATCGCCACGGCCGCTGCGGCGACCGCATTGGAAGGCCGGCGCGACTGGTGGGGCTGGCTCGCCGTCGCTTCCTCTCCCGCCGCCGTCTGGGTGGTGCTGGCCGGGCAAAATACGTTTCTCAGCCTCGCCTGCTTCTACGGCGGCCTGCGCCTGCTCGACCGCTCGCCAGCCGCCGCCGGCATTCTCCTCGGGCTGCTGAGCTACAAGCCGCAGATCTGGGTGCTGGTGCCGATCGCCCTGCTGGCCGCGCGGCAATGGCGGGCGCTCGCCTGGACGGCCGGCACCGTAGCCGTCCTGTCGCTGGCCAGCCTCGGCGTCTTCGGCCTCGACTTCTGGCTCGCCTTCGTCGACGCCATGCGCGAGGCGAGCTCGGCGAATGTGGCGAACACCATGTTCAAACGCATCTACATGCACATGACGACGCTCGTGGCGGCGGCCCGCATCGTCGGTCTCTCACCGGGCGTTGCCGGTGCGATCCAGTTCGCCGGCGCGGTGATGGCCGTGGCCGCCGTCTGGTTCGCCTTCCGCCGACATCGACCCAGCGAAGCGCGCATCGCGGTACTGGCGACGGCGACCTTCCTGGTGTCGCCTTATACGCTGAACTACGACCTGCTTTTGCTGATGCCCGCGGCCGTGGCGTTGTTCCGTCGCGGCGCTGCTCTCGGCTTCTATCCGTTGGAGCGGCTGGTCTATTTCGTTCTGTGGTTGATGCCAACGGCCGGCATGGCCCTGAACCGGCTCGATCTGCCGATCATGCCGGTGGTCATTCTGCTGTTCGGTGCGATCGCCTGGCTGCGCCTGCAGGCCGAGTCCAAAGTCGAATTGCCGAGCGCTGCAACGGCGCGCTAAAACCGCAGCAATCCAAGGTACTAAGCCAATCAGGAGGAATCCATGGCCGATGAGGTGATCGCCGTCAGCGCCGACTGGGCCAAGCGGGCCTATGTCGACGGCGCCAAGTACAAGACGATGTACGAGGCCTCGACCCGGGATCCGGCCACCTTCTGGGGCGAGCACGGCAAGCGCATCGACTGGATCAAGCCTTACAGTCCCGGCGCCGTGCGCGACGTCGACTATACCGGCGACGTCCGTATCCGCTGGTTCCATGACGGCACGCTGAACGTCTCAGCCAACTGCATCGACCGTCATCTCGCCAAACGCGCCGACCAGACGGCGATCATCTGGGAAGGTGACGATCCCAAGGACTCCAAGCACATCACCTACCGCGAGCTGCACGGCGAAGTCTCGCGCATGGCCAATGCGCTCAAGGAACTCGGCGCCAAGAAGGGCGACCGCATCACCATCTACCTGCCGATGATCCCCGAAGCGGCCTACGCCATGCTGGCCTGTGCGCGCATCGGCGCCATCCACTCGGTGGTGTTCGGCGGCTTCTCGCCGGACAGCCTCGCCAACCGCATCCAGGATTGCGACAGCAACATCGTCATCACTGCCGACGAAGGCCTGCGCGCCGGCAAGCCGATCCCGCTCAAGGCCAACACCGACGAGGCGCTGAAGAAGTGCCCGATGGTCAAGAAGGTGCTGGTGGTGAAGCGCACCGGGGGCAAGACGGGCTGGGACGCCGGCCGCGACGTGTGGTGGCACGAGATCAAGGAGAAGGTCGCGGCCGAGTGCAAGCCCGAGCCGATGGGCGCCGAGGATCCGCTGTTCATCCTCTACACATCGGGCTCGACGGGTAAGCCCAAGGGCGTGCTGCACACCACGGGCGGCTACATCGTGTTCGCCTCGATGACGCACCAGTACGTGTTCGACTACCACGACGGCGACGTCTACTGGTGCACCGCCGACGTCGGCTGGGTGACCGGCCACAGCTACATTCTCTATGGACCGCTGGCCAACGGCGCGACCACGCTGATGTTCGAGGGCGTGCCCAACTATCCCGACACCAGCCGTTTCTGGCAGGTCGTCGACAAGCACAAGGTCAACATCTTCTACACCGCGCCGACGGCAATCCGCGCCCTGATGCGCGACGGCGAAGGCCCGGTGAAGAAGACCTCGCGCGCGTCGTTGCGCCTGCTGGGCTCGGTCGGCGAGCCGATCAATCCCGAGGCGTGGCTGTGGTACTACCGCACCGTCGGCGACAGCCGCTGCCCGATCGTCGACACCTGGTGGCAGACCGAGACCGGCGGCATCCTGATCACGCCGCTGCCCGGGGCGACACCCTTGAAGCCGGGCTCGGCGACGCAGCCGTTCTTCGGCGTGCAGCCGGTCATGGTCGATGCCGAGGGCAAGCGTCTCGAGGGGGCCTGCTCCGGCAACCTCTGCCTGGAAGGCTCGTGGCCCGGCCAGATGCGCTCGGTCTATGGCGACCACCAGCGCTTCATAGAAACCTACTTCAAGACCTACCCCGGCATGTACTTCACCGGTGACGGCGCGCGCCGCGACGCCGACGGCTACTACTGGATCACCGGCCGGGTCGACGACGTGATCAACGTCTCCGGCCATCGCATCGGCAGCGCCGAGGTCGAGAGCGCCCTGGTCGGCAATACCAAGGTGGCCGAGGCCGCCGTCGTCGGCTACCCGCACGACATCAAGGGCCAGGGCATCTACGCCTACGTGACGCTGAAGGCCGGCCAGGAATCCTCCGACACGCTCCGCAAGGAACTGGTCGCTTGGGTGCGCAAGGAGATCGGCCCGATCGCCACCCCCGATGTCATCCAGTGGGCGCCCGGCCTGCCCAAGACGCGCTCGGGCAAGATCATGCGCCGCATCCTGCGCAAGATCGCCGAGAACGACGTTTCCAATCTCGGCGACACTTCCACCCTTGCCGATCCCGGCGTGGTCGACGACCTGGTGAAGAACCGCTCGAAATGAACCCGACCATCCTGCAGCTCAGCGCCGACCTCGCGGCCGGCCGTACCTCTTCGCGCAAGCTCACCGAGGAAGCCCTCGCCCGCATCGAGGACCCCAAGGGCGAAGGCAAGCGCGCCTTCATTAAGGTCTGGCGCGCCCAGGCGCTGGCCGCCGCCGATGCCAGCGACCTGCAGCGCAAGGCAGGGCTCGTGGCCTCGCCGCTCGCCGGCCTCCCGGTCTCGATCAAGAACCTCTGCGACGTCGCGGGCGAGACCACGCTTTCCGGATCGAAGGCGCTCGACGACGCGCCGCCCGCAAAGGTGGATGCACCGGTCGTGGCGCGCCTGCGCGCGGCAGGTGCCGTGATCGTCGGCAGCACCAACATGAGCGAGTTCGCCTTCACCGGCGTCGGCGCCAACCCGCACTACGGCACGCCGGGCAATCCCGCCGACCGCACGCGCGTACCGGGCGGCTCCTCGTCGGGCGCCGCCGTCTCGGTCGGCGATCGCATGGCCGTGGCAGCGCTCGGCACCGACACCGGCGGCTCGGTGCGTATTCCGGCGGCGCTCTGCGGCATCGTGGGTTTTAAGCCGACGGCCAGGCGCGTACCAATCGACAACGTCATCCCGCTTTCGACCTCGCTCGACTCGATCGGCCCGCTCGCCAACTCGGTCGAATGCTGCGCCATCGTCGACGCGGTTTTTGCGGGCGAGCCCATCGCGATCCCCGATGCCGCGCCGCTCGCCGGCCTGCGCTTCGCCATCCCGAAGCACTATGTGTTCGACGACGTCGACGCCACGGTCGCCAAGGCCTTCGAGCGCGCCTGCAAGGCGCTCGCCGCCAAGGGTGTCAGGATCGAGCATATCGATCTGCCGCAGCTCACCGAGCTGCCGGCGATCAACGCCCGCGGCACCTTCGCCGCGGCCGAAGCCTACGCCTGGCACAAGGAGCTGATCGCCCGCCGCGGCAACGAGTACGATCCGTTCGTGGCGCCGCGCATCCTGGCCGCCGCCAAGATGACAGCCGACGACTACATCGCGCTGCTGGCCAACCGGGCCAGCCTGCAAAAGCGCGTATCGGCCGTGACGCAGAATTACGATGCCGTGATCATGCCGACCTCGGCGATCGTCGCGCCGACCATTGCCGAGGTCGAGGCGACAGCCGTCTTCATCGAGAAGAACCTGCTGCTCCTGCGCAACACCGCGGTCGGCAACTTCCTCGACCGCTGCGGCATCAGCCTGCCCTGCCACGGCACAGGCGAGCTGCCGGTGGGCTTCATGCTGATGGGCGAGGCCATGGCCGACCGGCGCGTGCTGGCGATGGCACGATCGGTGGCGCCGGTCGTGCGCCCGAGCTGAAGCATGGACCAAATCCGGGCGCTTTCTCAGACACCATCTGTCCGGAATGTGTCTGTCTGAAAATTCGCAAGTCGTTGGCCCGCTTGAACCGGACGATTCTTTTCATCGCAGGCCCGATCGTCGGACCTGTCCGGAAAATAACCCAAGAAAAACGCCCGAAAGGGAGACCGTTCGGGCGTTGCCAGCAGCGCCTGCACACGGGGGCCCACTGTAGCTGAAATTTAGCACGAAACCTGCTGAACTTGCAACTAAAATATCAGGGATCGTCCGGCCGCCGCATCTTCCAGACGTTTTCGGTGGTGGTGTATTCGCTGTAACCCAGGCGCGCGACCGGCTTGAAGGCCAGGGTGTCGAGGCGGCCGTCCTTGACGATGCCGTCGGCGATATGGATGCCGACGACCCGGCCGAACACCACGGTCGCCTGATGCGCCTCGCGGCCCTCTTCGACCGGCATCTCGACTGTCTTCCAGTATTTGCATTCGAGCGCGATCGGCGAGCGGGCGACGCGCGGCGGCTTGACGAAGCGCGACGGCGCGGGAGCGAGGCCCGCCAGCTTCATCTCGTCGACGCCGTAGTCGACCATCGTCGTCGTGACGTTCATCTGCTCGGCGAGCTCGGCGCTCACCATGTTGACCACGAACTCGCCCGTCTCCTCGGCGTTGCGCCTGGAATGCTTGGTCGGGTTGTCTCCATAGGTGCCGGTGGTCGAGAAATAGACCATGGGCGGCGAGCCGCTGACGGCGTTGTAGAAACTGTAGGGCGCCAGGTTGACGCGGCCCTGGCCGTCGAGGGTCAAGATCCAGCCGATGGGGCGCGGCACGACCAGCGCGGTCAGCGGATCCTGCGTCATGCCGTGGTCGCGGC
>JAUXRT010000622.1 GCA_030681635.1 Reyranella sp. | reverse complement strand
CCCAGCTTGGTGCGCAACTCGGCGCGTTCCTCCATCGTCGTATCCTGGCCGACCATGGCGTTGATCGGATCACCGACGTAGCGGAACAGGGAAAACGCGACCACGCCGACCGTCAACAGCACGGCGATCGACTGCAGGATTCGTCTCAGGATGAAGGCAAGCATTGGATGATTTTTGGGCCTGGGCGACGGCCTAGCAGGATTGGCGCCTGAACGGAACCGGCCCCGGCGGCATCACGCATGCCGACGGGGCCGATGGCGTGTTTCAGCGCAGCTACTTCACCGTCACCAAGCGCAGCGGGAAGCTGTTGTCGGCCAACTGCACCAGATCGATGTTCTTGCGGGCCGCCCACACAACCGCCTGCTGATGCAGGGGCACGTAGGCGAAATCGTCGACATAGAGCTTGGTGGCTTCCTTGATCATGGCGTCGCGCTTGGCCTTGTCGGTCTCCTGCTCCATGGCGTCGGCGAGCTTGTCGAGCGCCGGGTTGGAGTAGCCGCCGGCGTTGAACTGGCCCTTTTTGGTCGTCTTGTTCGGCGTCTGGATCAGCGCCTCGAAGACGTTGTGCACGTCATAGGTCTGCGCCGGCGACCAGCCCAGCATGTAGAAGCTGGTCTCGCCCGGCGACAGGTCGGCTTTGCGCAGGATCTTGGCGAAGTAGAGGTTGCGGGTCTGCGCCCGCAGATTCACCTTCACGCCGATCTTGGCCAGCATCGCCACCACGGCCTGGCAGATCTTCTCGTCGTTGACGTAGCGGTCGTTGGGGCAATCCATGCCGGTCTCGAAGCCGTTCGGATAGCCGGCGTCGGCCAGCATCTTCTTGGCCTCCTCTGGCTTCAGAAGTGCCGCCCGCTTGTCGAGATCCTTCATGTAGCCGTTGATGCCCGGCGCCACCATGAGGTCGGTCGGGAAGGACTGGCCACGCATCACGGTGCGCTTGATCGCGTCGACGTCGATCGAGCGATGGATCGCCTCGCGGACCTTCTTGTCCTTGAACGGGTTCTTGCCCTTGACGTTCGACTCGAGCAGCTCGGGGCGCTCCTGGTCGAAGCCGAGGAAGACGACGCGGGTCTCGGGGCCTTCGAGCACCTTGACGTTGGCGTCCTTCTTCAGCGTGTCGGTGTCGGCCGGCGGGACCTCGTAGGTCATGTCGATGTCGCCCGCCTTGAGCGCGGCGATGCGGGTCGCCGGGTTGGCCACCGGCGTGAAGATCACCTCGGTCAGGTTGTGAACCGGCTTGTCCCACCAGTTGGGATTGTTGACGAGGATCGTCTTCTCGCCGGCCTTGCGCTCCTTGAGCATGAACGGGCCGGTACCCATGGCGTTGCGGGTGGCGAAGTTCTCCTCGTTCTTGGTCATGTCCGCGGAGTTGACCGCGTTGTTCTTCTCGGCCCAGGCCTTGGACATCATGCCGAGCGCCGCCCATTTGTCGGCGAGCAGCGGATCGGGGTACTTCGTCGTCACTTCGACGCGGAGGTCGCCCGCCTTCTTGATCTCCTTAACCGAGACGAAGTTGCTGCCCATGTTCGAGCCGGGTCCATTGGCACGATTGAGCGAAAACACGATGTCGTCGGCGGTGAGCGGCGTGCCGTCATGGAACTTCACGCCCGGACGGATGTCGAAGAACCATGTCGTCGGGTCGGTCTGACCCCACTTGGTGGCGAGCGCGGGCTCGAGCTTCAGATCCTTGTCGCGACGGATCAGCGGGTCATAGATGTTGGAGTTGAAGGTCAGGAGGAATGTCTCCTGACGGGCGTAGGGATCCATCGAACTCACGTCGCCCGAGTTGGCCCACTTGAAGGTCTTGGCGTCCGCCGCCGTGGCGACGGAGAGCCCGGCGCAGACAACAGCCGTCAGCGCCAACGAATGCTTGAAACTGAAGTTCATCTTGTTCCCCTCCTGTGCGCCGCACGCGAGCTTCTAGCTGACGGCCTCCCCGACTGCCGAGCTATGCGCGGACGCATACCAATCCTACGGTGCACCGGCTGTGCGATCCCGTCAATTGCCCGTCGATTGCCCGAGAATTTTGCACGGCCACATAGGATGGACATAGGGCTGAAGGGGTCTAGTGTAGCCTTCTCCTAGTTTTTTCGATGGGTGCGACCATGAACGACATTTCTCGTAGTTTTCGCGGCAATTCCAACGCGGCCCGCGATATTGCGCACCACCTGCACCCCTACACCAACTTCAAGAAGCACGAGGCCACCGGCCCCCTGACCATCGTGCGCGGTCGCGGCGTCTACGTCATGGACGACGATGGCAAGGAATACATCGAGGGCATGGCGGGCCTGTGGTCGGCGGCGCTGGGCTTCAGCAACGAGCGGCTGGCGACGGTGGCCTACGAGCAGATGAAGCAGCTGCCGTTCTATCATGCCTTCAACCAGCGCTCCCACGAGCCCGCGATCAACCTCGCGGAGAAGTTGAAGGCGATGGCGCCGGTGGAAATGTCGAAGGTGTTCTTCGCCAATTCCGGCTCCGAGGCCAACGACACCGTCGTCAAGATGGTGTGGTACATGAACAATGCGCTCGGCCGACCGCAGAAGAAGAAGATCGTCGGCCGCCTCAAGGGATATCACGGCATCACCGTGGCCTCGGGCAGCCTGACCGGCCTGCCGACCAACCACCGGTCCTTCGACCTGCCGATCCAGGGCATCGTCCATACGAGCTGTCCGCACTTCTATCGCTTCGGCAAGGACGGCGAGACCGAGGAGCAATTCGCGACGCGCTGCGCGCAGGAACTCGAGGAGCTGATCGTCAAGGAGGGCGGCGCCGACCAGGTCGCGGCGATGATCGCCGAGCCGGTGATGGGCGCCGGCGGCGTGATCGTGCCGCCCAAGGGCTACTACGAGAAGATCCAGGCCGTCTGCAAGAAGTACGACATGCTGTTCATCGCCGACGAGGTGATCTGCGGCTTCGGGCGCACCGGCAATGTCTGGGGCAGCCAGACGATGAACATCAAGCCCGACATCCTGACCTGCGCCAAGGCGCTGTCGGCCTCGTTCCTGCCGATCTCGGCGGTGATGATCAACGAGAAGGTCTACCAGGCGCTGATGATGGAGAGTGACAAGATCGGCACCTGGGGCCACGGCTTCACCTACTCCGGCCATCCGGTCGCCGCGGCCGTGGCGCTGGAGGCACAGAAGATCTACGACGAGACCGACCTGTTCGGCCACGCCAAGCGCATGAGCCCGATCTTCACCAAGCACGTCCAGTCGTTCGCCGATCATCCGCTGGTCGGCGAGGCGATGAGCATCGGCATGATGGGTGCGATCGAGATCGTCGCCGACAAGAAGACCAAAGCGGCATTCGAGCTCGGCGCTGTCGGCGCCGCCGGCACCAAGGTCTATAACCATGCGGTCGAACGCGGTCTGTTCATCCGCAACATGGGCGACCGCGTCGCCATCTGCCCGCCGCTGATCATCAACGAGACCGAACTCGCCGACCTGTTCGGGCGGCTGCGTCAGTCGTTCGACGCGGCACTGGCCGACCTCAAGTCGGAAGGCCACTTCAAGGGCTGACATGCAAACCGACACGGCGCGCGCCGGCCGGGCGCCGCCGTTCGGCACCGCCCGGCGTATCCGGACCCGGTCGATCTGGGCAGTGGCGCTGTTCACGGCGTCGCTGCCGCCGGCCTTCATCGGCTTCGGCATCGCCAATGCGACCGACGACCAGACCAACCTGGCGATGCCGCTGGCGTTCCTGTTCTGGGCGATCGGGTTGCTGTTCGCGCTGTGGGCCGCGGTCCCTACATTGCGCTACTGGGATGGCCTGCCCGGGCCGATCAGATGGCTGGGGGCGTTGCCCCTGCTCTCGGTCTCCCTGTTCCTGAGCCTGGCGCTGATCGGCACCCTCGTCTTCTGACGGTCGACGGATCCTTGCGACTAAGTCGCACTCCTGCCTGCCGCGACCAAAATGTGTCTATCGCGGACAGGCCGTCCGACTAAAATCGGCGCCACGGGAGACATCGGGATCATGGACTACGAGGCATTCTTCGCCGGCCATCTGCGCCGCCTGCACGATGAGGGCCGCTATCGCGTGTTCGCCGAGCTGGAGCGGATCGTGGGCGCTTTTCCGCGCGCACGGCTCCACCGTGACGGCCAGACGCCGCGCGACGTCACCGTGTGGTGCAGCAACGACTATCTCGCCATGGGCCAGCATCCGGCCGTGATCGAGGCCATGCAGGCCGCCATCGGCGCGCAAGGGTCGGGCGCCGGCGGCACGCGCAACATCTCGGGCACCAACACGCTGCACGCCGCGCTCGAACGCGAGCTGGCCCAGCTCCATG
>JAUXRT010000618.1 GCA_030681635.1 Reyranella sp. | reverse complement strand
AAACGCGCACTTCCAGCACGACTATGCATTTCAGGCCGAGCTTCGATGCCGCCGCCGCCGTCTGGCGCGCATGGTTGGACTGCAACGCTCCCACGGTGATCAGCGTGTCGGCGCCCTGGCTCAACGCATCGGCCACGAGATATTCGAGTTTGCGGGTCTTGTTGCCGCCGGTGGCAAGCCCGGTGCAGTCATCGCGTTTGATCCAGAGCTTCGGCCCACCGAGCCGGGCGCCAAGACGGATCATTGGCTCGAGCGGCGTCGGCAAGTGACCGAGACGCACGCGCGGAAAGCGGCCCAACTGAAACACGATCGCAACTCCCTTCGGCGCCGATGCGGGGGCAGTCCCCCGACCAGCGAACTCAACCTGATGGTCTTTCTAGAACAGCACCAGCCTAGAGCCCAGGATGCCGAGCGGCCAGTGGCCCGCAGCATAGAGTCGGAACTTGCTTTCGAAGGGCGAAGCGGGGGGCGAAGCGGGCTGTCCGGCGAGCCGGGCCAGTGCCAGCTGATAGATCGCCTGCGACGCAGCGCCCGCGGCGACGTGGATCGAGGCCGGGGCGGCGTTGCCCAGGCGGGCCGCGGCGGTCGCGGCTTTGCCATGGACGAGGTCGCCGGCGTCCGTCGTGAGGTCGGTGAGCGCCGACCAGAGGGCGGCCTCCGGATAACGCGCCTCGGCGTCGGCGAGCAGGCTCCGGCGCAAGGCTTCCTCGCGATCCCACCAGGCCGGCGTCCAGTCGGGTGCTTTCAGAAGCCGCTCGGCGTCGGGCCAGTCGCGTGCCTGACCGATCTCCACCGAGGCGAAACCCAACGCTTGGGCATACGCAGTGGCATCGCTGCGGTCGCCGTCGGTGAGGGGCTCTCCCAGGGCGGCGAACCACGATGCTGTCCGCACCTCCGCGCGAAGCGTATCGAGTAGTACGCGCGGCAGGGCGGCGACGGAACTCACGCCGCCTGCCGGATCTCCGGCAAGGTGATGCCATACTTGCTGGCCACCTCGGTGGCGCGCGTCACGAAATCCTGGCGCATTTCGTCATTGGTGCGCTGCTTGATCTTCCACTTGCGGAAGATCTCGTTGTTGCGCGACTTCGAGCCGCCGAAGAACGACGGCAGGTAGGGATAATATTCGTCGACGGCCGCCTGCAGGCGCGCCTTGCCGTCGGCCGTCTTCACCAGCTCGGCGGAGAAATCCTCGCCGAACTGGGCGTGGAAACGCTCTTCCGGCATGGTCGCGCGCGCGAGATTGCGCAGCGGGTGGAAGGTGCAGTGGAGCAGGTCCTCGACCTGCAGGATCTCGGCGAGGTCGGCCAGCAGCTTGATGGCGACGAACTCTTCCCAGGTTTTCAACGGGAACTCGAAGATCGACAGCGGCTTCTTGCCGGTGCCGGGCACCATGCGCTCCTCAGGGATTCCCATCTGCACGCCGAGCTGCTTGAAACGCACGTGGTGACCGTATTCCTCCATCGCCACGCGGCAGGTCAGCCACTTGGCGTAGGGTGTCGGCGCATAGGCGATGGCCGGCTCGTCGAACACCTGCGCGCCGTAGAGTTCGTTGACGGCATGGCTGATGACGAGCTTCGCGATGGCCTCGCGATATTCCTCGGGCGCGTCCTTCAGCTCTTCGACGGTCTTCACGACGATGTCGGTCATGGCGGATCTCCTCAGACGAGGGGTTCTGTGTTGAAGGCTTCGAGGTCGGTCGTCATGTCGGTGAACTGGCCGGCGAACCTGGCGGTGAGGTCCTGCGCCAGAGTCGCCGGCTGGTCGACGACAAGCGTCGCCACCGGGCGCGGCTGGCTGAACAGGAACACCTCGCGGCCGCGCACGCCGAACAGCTGGCCGGTGATCGCCTTCGCGGCCGGCGAGGCGAGGGAGGTCACGAGCGCCGCGACATGGTGCGCGCCAATCTTGAGCGCGCGCTCCTTGTAGGTCTTCTGCGCGTCGTTGGCGGGCTGGATGATGTCGGTGACGCGCGTCTTGGCAAACGGTGCCACGGCATTCACCGTGATGTTGGCCCGCTGCAGGTCCATGGCGGTGACCCGCGTGAGGCCGAACAATCCGGCCTTGGCGCTGGCGTAGGCGGCCTGACCGAGATTGCCGTAGAGCCCGGCCGACGAGACGATGTTGACGATGCGGCCCCAATCATAACCTTCTTTGCCGCCGCGTCCGGATTTGCCCTGCTCGCGCATGACAGCCGACGCGGCGTTGATCAGGTAGAAGGCGGATGACAGGTTGGTGCGGATCACCGCATCCCAGTCGCGCGGATCGGCGCGGAAGACGAAAGCGTCGCGCAGGATCGCGGCATTGTTCACGACGATGTCGATGCCGCCGAAATTTTTTACAGCCAGGTCGACGAGTTGCCTGGCCACGCCCGGCGAAGCGACGCTCTCGGAAAAGGCGAGGGCATTCTTGCCCAGCGTTTTCGCCGCCTCGCGCGCGACGGCGGGATCGCCCTCGTCGCCCGAGATCGAGGCGCCGTTGTCGGCGACAATCACTTTCGCGCCCTGGGCTACCAGCGCTTCGGCGATGGCGCGGCCGATGCCGCGGCCCGCGCCGGTGACGATCGCTGAGCGTCCTTCCAGCAATGCAGTCATCGTTCCGCTCCCGTTTTCTTGTTGGCGCTGGCCATCTCGGCCGCGGTGTAGAAGGCGTCGGCGTGGACGTCGATGCGCCGCATGCCGCGCCGCTCGAGCAGCTTCGTGGCCGCCTCGACCATGACCGGCGGCCCGGCGAGATAGGCCTTGCAGCCGTCGACCTCGTCGAAGTCGGCGGCGACGGCGTCGTGGACCAGGCCGCAGCGCCGGGTCATGCCGTCGCCTTCGCTCAGCACCGGAATGAAATGCAGGTTCTTGTGACGATCGGCCAGCGCGGCGAAATGGTCGTGCAGGTAGAGATCGCGCTCGGTGCGGACGCCGAAGTAGCAGTAGATGTGCTGCGGCAGGTTCTTTTGCAGGGCGCGCTCGATGATCGCCTTGATCGGCGCCATGCCCGAGCCGCCGGCGACGGCGATGATCGGTCCACGATGGGCCTCGCGCAGGTAGGAGGCGCCGAACGGGCCTTCGACGCGCACGCTGTCGCCGATCTTGAGGCGCTCCGAGACATGCTGGCTGGTGGCGCCGCCCGCGGTGCGGCGGACGTGGAATTCCAGGACCGGGTCGCCCGGTACGTTGGCCATCGAATAGTCGCGCGGCGGGCAGCCATCGAAGGTGACGGAGGCGAATTGGCCGGCGGCGAAGTCGAACGGACCACCCGAGGCGATCTCCAGGCGCACACGCTTGATGTCGTGCGTGGCGTCGTCGAGCCCGATCACCTTGCAGGCCAGCACGCGGCGGGGATGGACGATCAGGTCGTCCTCCTCGAGCCAGGCGATCTCGCATTCCTCCCAGGGCACGGCGCGGCACGCCAGGATCAGGCCGCGGTCCTTCTCCTCGTCGGAGAGTGCGAACTCGGAATAGCCCTCCATCGTCACCTCGCCTTTGACGAGATGCGACTTGCAGGCGCCGCAATTGCCGGACTGGCAGCCGAACGGGTAGGAGATGCCGGCATCCAGTGCCGCCTCCAGAATGGTGGCGCCGGTCGGCACGTCGATGGTGCGGTCGGCTTGGGCGATGCGGACTTTGAAGCTCATCGGAAACTGCGCGCGAGAATTTGTTTGATCCCCAAACAATCGCCGTTTACCACTCGTCCCATGGGCCGTCCACCAGCGAAAAACCTCGACCGCGGCGTGCTGCCGACACTGCTGGGCTACGTGCTGCGCCGCACGCAGTCGGCGGTGTTCGCCGACTTCGCCGCGACCTTCCAGGCCGCCGGCGCGGCGCTGACCCCCGGGGAGTTCGGCCTGCTCGTCCTCGTCGCCCGCAATACCGGCCTCAGCCAGATGGCGCTGGCGCGGGCGCTGGGCATCGACCGCTCGACCCTGGTGCCGATCCTGGACCGGCTGCAGGCACGCGGCCTGCTGGTCCGGCGGCCCTCGCCCACCGACGGGCGCACACATGCGCTGGTGCTGACGCCGTCCGGCAACAAGACGCTCGGGCGCTTCACCACTCTGGTGCGGAGGCACGAGAAGCGCATCGCATCGGGCCTTTCGACCGCCGAAACGCGCACGCTTATCGGACTGCTGGAGAAGGTACGGGCCGGCGCGCGGTCGTTATAGTCCGCCCCCTTGTGAGCAATACCTCCATGATCGACATCCCATGACCTCAGCCCATCCCGATTTCAGCCATATCGACGGCCAGTCGATGAACGACATCGATCTGCTCGCCTTGATGCGGGCCAATCCGCCGGAGCCGGTGAAGACGCTCAACGGCGAGTTGATCGAGATCGATTCCGCGCGCGGCGCCTGCCGCTTCCGGTTCGAGGTCGTGCCGGCCTTCTGCCACTCGGACGGCCGCGTCTGCCAGGGCGGCTTTCTCACCGGCATGGTCGACACCGCGATGGCCAACGCCGCCATCGTCAAAGGCAACCTTGCCGTCGCGGTGCCGACGCTCGAGCTAAAAATCAGCTTCTTCGAGGCGATGGGGCCGGGGATCGTGTTCGCCGAGGGCCGGGTGATGCGCTGGGGCGGCTCGGTCGGCTTCCTCGACGGCGATCTCAGGGACGAGAAGGGCCGCCTGATCGTGCACGCCACCTCGACCATCAAGATCGTGCGGCCGAAGAAGAGTTAAGGCACGCCTTTCAGGCGCGCCACTTCTTCTTCCAGTTCCTTGATCCGCTGCGTGAGCTGGTTCACGGCCGGGGCGATCTCGGCCTCGCTGTAGCGCGCCACGATATGCTGGCGGCAATTGATGTCCCAGGCTTCTATCCGGAAGACGATCGCCCGTTGCGGCTTCGCTTTATATTCAGGGTCGACCAGGCGCTCCATCAGCGCGAGATCGTCCTCGACGACGCGGGCGCGGCCCCAGAGTTTCAGCCGCTGCTGGGTGGCGAAATGCGGGATGAAGATGTGGGCCCGGTCGTTTTCCCCGAGATGACCCAGGGTGATGTACTGCCGGTTGCCGGCAAAATCGGCGAAGGCGAGCGTGTGGCTGCCGATCGGCTTCAGGAAGCCCGCCGGCCCGCCGCGATGCTGGATATAAGGTCGCCCATCGGCACTGGCCGTCGCAAAGAAGAAGGTGTCGATGGCGGCCAGGAACTGCCGGAGGTCGTCGGTGATCTCCGACTGCCAGTCGCGGTCCTCAAAGGAGGCGCGCGAGCCGAGACGTGCCTGCTCCGCCTTGACCGCCGGCGAGAACATCACATCTTCGGGCTTCTCCATGGCTACTCCAGTTTCTTGCCGAGCTCGCCCGCCACTTCCTGAATGAACTGCCAGGCGACGCGGCCCGAGCGCGAGCCGCGCGTGACCGACCATTCGACCGCGCGCTTGTGCAGCGTCTCCGCCGGCACGCCGAGCTTATAGTAGGCGGCGTAGCCTTCGATCATCGCGAAGAACGTGTCCTGGTCGGCGTTGTGGAAGCCCAGCCAGAGCCCGAAGCGATCCGACAGCGAGACTTTCTCCTCGACCGCTTCCGACGGATTGATCGCCGTCGAGCGCTCGTTCTCGATCATGTCGCGGGCCATCAGGTGGCGCCGGTTCGAGGTCGCGTAGAAAACGACGTTGTCGGGCCGCCCTTCGATGCCGCCATCGAGCACGGCCTTCAGCGACTTGTACGCCGCGTCCTGCCCGTCGAAGGAAAGGTCGTCGCAGAACACGACGATGCGCCGCTCATTGCCGCGCACATGCGCGAGCAGTCGGGGCAGGGAGGGGATGTCCTCGCGGT
>JAUXRT010000608.1 GCA_030681635.1 Reyranella sp. | reverse complement strand
GCGTCATGACGGGCGGCAGCCGCGGCAAGATCGAGACCGTGCCAGCCGAACGCGAGATCAACTTCCGCGACCTGCTGACCCACACTTCGGGCCTGACCTACGGTTTCATGGAGAGCAATCCCGTCGATGCCGCCTACCGCGCCAAGGAAGGCGGCGTCGACTTCCAGACCGCCGACACCAGCCTGAAACAGCTCGTCGAGCGGCTGGCGCAACTGCCGCTGATCGCGCAGCCCGGCAAGGCCTGGAACTACTCGGTCTCGACCGACGTGCTGGGCTATCTCGTCGAGGTGATCTCCGGCCAGCCCTTCGAGAAGTTCCTCAAGGAGCGGGTCATCGATCCGCTGCGGATGGTCGACACCGACTTCCATGTGCCGGCCGACAAGCACGAGCGCTTTGCCGCCAACTACGCGGCCGGTGCCCCAGACGGTAAGGGGGGCGGCAAGCTCGACCTGATCGACGATCCGGGCAAGAGCCGCTACCTCGCGCCGCGCAAGGTCAACTCGGGCGGCGGCGGCCTCGTCTCGACGGCATCCGACTATCTCCGATTCTGCAAGTTCATGCTCAACAAGGGCGAACTCGACGGCGTGCGCCTGCTCGGCCGCAAGACGGTCGAGCTCATGACCATGAACCACCTGAACGGCGACATGGCCGACATGGGCACGCCGCGCTTCTCGGAATCGACCTACACCGGCATCGGCTTCGGGCTCGGCTTCTCGGTCATGATCGACCCGGCCAAGGCCTTCATCGCCGGCACCCCAGGCGAGTTCGCCTGGGGCGGCGCCGCCTCGACCGCCTTCTGGATCGATCCCAAGGAGGACATGGCCGTGGTGCTGCTGACCCAGCTCATGCCGTCGTCGACCTACCCGATCCGCCGCGAGCTGCGCGTGCTCACCTATCAGGCGATAATCGATTAGAGCTGGCATCGACTGAGGCTCCACATGCGCAACACCGGTCCCATCGCCGTCCGCAAGCTGCACCCGCTGTTCGGCGCGGAAGTCTCCGGCATCGACATCACGCGACCTTTGTCAGCCCGCGAGTTCGGGCCGATCCGCGCCGCGTTCGAGGAACATTCGGTGCTCCTCTTCCGCGACCAGCCGATGGACGACGAGAAGCAAATCGCCTTCAGCGAGAACTTCGGCCCGCTCGAGACGACCGGCGCCGCCAATCCCGCCGCCGGCACCAAGTTCCAGCGCCAGTCCAACCTCGACATCCTGACGGGCGAGCCGATCCCGCCCGACGACATGCGCATGATCTACCAGAAGGCCAACTACTTCTGGCACTCCGACTCCTCGTTCAAGCGCATCCCCTCGCTGTGCTCGATCCTGACCGCGCGGATCTGCCCACCGGAGGGCGGCAACACCGAGTTCCTCTCGATGCGCGCCGCCTGGAATGCGCTGCCGCCGGCATTGCAAGCCACGGTCCATCCGCTGGTCGCCGAGCACGCCCTCTCCCATTCGCGCGACCGCGTGCAGAAGGGCATCCTGAGCGCCAAGGCCCTGTCGGAACTGCCACCGGTGAAGCAGCGGATGTTCCGCGACAATCCGATCAACGGCCGCCGCGCGCTCTACATCGGCGCCCATGCCGGCCACATCGTCGATTGGCCCGAACCGATCGGCAAGGCCATCCTCTGGGAGCTGGCGCAGCGCGCGGAGCAGCCGGAGTTCAAGCTCTCGCACGCCTGGCGCGAGGGCGACGTGATCGTGTGGGACAATCGCGCCGTCCTGCACCGCGCGACCTACTACGATGCCGTCACGCACAAGCGCCTGATGCAGCGCACGACCATCGGCGGCGACGAGCTGACGGTCCCGCAGTAGCCGATGGCTGAGCCCGTACAGGACGGAATGCCGGCTGGCCTGCCGCGGCGGCTGGCGGTGGCCACGATCACCATCGGCCTGTCGATGTCGGTGCTCAGCAACTCGATGACTAACCTCGCCCTGCCCTACATCGCCCAGGACCTCAACATCACCGCCGAAGCCTCG
>JAUXRT010000460.1 GCA_030681635.1 Reyranella sp. | reverse complement strand
CGCGATCAGGTCTGCTTTGCCTTCCTGCAGGATCTGCTCTGCCTGGTCGGCATGGACGATCAGCCCGACCGCCATGCTCATGATGTCGGCATCCTTCCGCAGGCGCTCGGCATAGGGCACCTGATAGCCGTAGGTGACGGGCCCAGCGCTCACCACCGGCGAGCCGCGCATCCCGCCCGAGCTGCAGTCGATCACATCGACGCCCTTGGGCTTCAGGATCTTCGCCAAAGCCACGCTCTGGTCCGGTCCCCAGCCGGAATCGTCCTCGACCGAGAAGCGCACGAACAGCGGCTTGGAGGCCGGCCAATGCGCCCTCACGCTCTCCACCACCTCGATCGCGAAGCGCATGCGGTTGAGCTCGCTGCCGCCGTACTCGTCGTTGCGCACGTTGGAGAATGGCGAGAGGAACTGATGGATCAGGTAGCCGTGCGCCATGTGCAAATCGAGCACGTCGAAGCCCGCCTCATGGGCGCGCCGCGCGCCCTGCCCCCAGCGCTCCACCACTTCGGGGATCTCGGCGCGCGTGAGCGCACGCGGCGTCGGATCGGTGTCGGGCGAGTTGATGCCGCTCGACGACACGAGCTCCCAACCGTCCCAGTCCCAGATCTCCGGCGACGGTTTTAGCGGCGCGCCGCCTTCCCACGGCCGGAAGCGCCGCGCCTTGCGGCCGGAGTGGCCAAGCTGGATTCCCGGCACCGAATTGTGCAGGCGGATGAAATCGACACAGCGTTTCAGCCCGGGAATATGCGCGTCATCCCAGATGCCGAGATCGCCCACCGTGCCGCAGCCGCGGCGCTCGACCTTGGTCGATTCCATGATGACGAGGCCGGCGCCGCCGGCGGCGTAGCGGCCGGCGTTCATCAGGTGCCAGTCGGTGGCAAAGCCTTTCTCGGCCGAATACTGGTGCATCGGCGCCACGACGACCCGGTTCTTGAGTGTCACGTCGCGGATGGAAATCGGGTCGAACAGCAGCGGCTGCGCCATGTATACTTCCCCACCATGAACCACGACCGTTACGACGATCTGTATTTGCGCCGCATCCTGCGCGAGACCAAGACTATCGCGATGGTCGGCCTCTCGGCCAACTGGAATCGGCCGAGCTTCTTTGCTGCGAAATACCTGCTCGACCGCGGCTACAAGGTCATTCCAGTCAATCCCGCCGCGAAGGGCCAGGAGATCCTGGGCCAGAGGGTCCACGGCTCGCTCGACGAATTGCCGGTGAAAGCCGACATGGTCGACATCTTCCGCAATTCCGAGGCCGCCGGGCCGATCACCGACGAGGCCATCAAGCACGGCGCCAGGATCGTGTGGATGCAGCTCGGCGTGGTGAATCCCGCCGCCGCCAAGCGGGCGGAGGACGCCGGCCTAAAAGTGGTCATGAACCGCTGCCCCAAGATCGAACATTCGAGGCTGGCCGGCACCATCGAATGGCACGGCATCGCGAGCGGGGTCATCAGCTCGAAGAAACGAGCTCTCTAAATGCCCGACTTCGCCACCCTCGCCCTTTTCGCCGCCGCCGCCCTGGCGCTCTGCGCCACCCCCGGCCCCGACATGCTGCTCATCGCCTCGCGCAGCATCAGCCAGGGGCGGGCCTCGGGCTTCGCGACCTTGGCCGGCATCCAGGTCGGCACCTACTGCCATGCGCTGGCCGCTGCCCTTGGTCTATCGCAGCTGTTCCTGCTCGTGCCGCTCGCCTACGACATCGTCCGCTACGCCGGCGCCGCCTACCTGCTCTACCTCGCGTGGCAGGCTTTTCGCTCCTCGGGCGTGATACCGACGCCGGCGGCCAGCGCGCAGCGCTATCCGATCGGCGTCGTGTTCCGCCAGGGCCTGCTCACCAACCTTCTCAATCCCAAGATGGCTTTGTTCGTCCTGGCGCTTTTCCCGCAGTTCGTCGATCCGAACGCGGGCTCCGTCGCCGTGCAGATCCTGCTGCTGGCCACTGTGCTCAACCTGATCGGGATCCTGGTCAACGGCGCCGTCATCCTGACAGCCAGCGGCCTTGGCCGTGCCTTCTCCGCCCGCACCCGTTGGCGCCGCGCGCCACAAATTCTGCTCGGAACGGTATTCGCCGGCCTCGCGGCCAAGCTCGCGTTCGACGAGCGGCGCTGATGCGCGACTATGCCGTCTTCACGGAATTCTCGCCGGCCTCGAAGCCGATGGTGCCGGGCTGGAACCGACGCATCTTCACGGACACGGATGCCAGGAAGGGCGACGCGATCCAGTGCGATTTCGCGACCGGGATCGTGACGCTGGCGCCGGGCGCCTATCACATCACCGGACTGTCCATGGTCGCCTACACCACCGGGACGGAACCGCCGGAAACCACCACGATCCGCTCCCCCGCCTCGGCGGGCTACTGCAGGCTGCGCACCGTCGCTCCGGGCGTCGTCGCGCAACCGGCCAACTTGCGGGAACTGCCCAACAGCGATCCCAGCATCATCAGCATCGGCAGCCCGAGCACCGCCAATCTCACGCCGAGCCTGTTCGAAACCTTTTACGAAGCCGACAAACCCACGCAGATGGTTCTGGAACATCAATCGGGATCGAACCCGGATCAGATCTACCTCAGGGTCTTCGTCCAGAATTCCAAGTGGCATGCCTTCGCCCGGATCAGCATCCGGGGACTCTGAATCAAAGCGCCGTCTCAACCAGCAGCAGATCCGAAGCCGACCGGGCCGCGATCTCGACACGCTCCTCTCCGCTGAAGGCAAGGCTGTCGCGCCGGGCCAGAAGCGTGCCGGCGATCTCCGCCTCGCCTTCGAGCACGAAGGCATAGACGCCGTTGCCGCGCACCGGCCGGTAGACATGCGTGCGGGCGCGGTCGTTCACCAGGCGGGATACCTTGATCGACTGGCCGATCGGCAGCGCGCCCGGCTCGTTGCCGATCAGGCAGGTGATCGCATTGCCGTTCACAGCCACATCGAAGCGACCGCGCAGGTACGATGGTGGTCCCAGCAGGTGGTCCGGCAACACCCAGAGATAGATGACCTGGAGATCTTCCTGGCCGATGTTGAGTTCGGTGTGCTTGCCGCCGGAGCCCGCGGAGAAGACGTAGTAGTCGCCGGCGCGCAGCTCATCGACCTTGCCGATCGTGTTGACGTGCGTCAGCGCCCCGCTCAGCACGAAGGCCGCGATGATGAAATTGTGGTGCGGATGCATGTTGTAGCCGGTGCCGCCGGGGCTGAAAACCTCGTCGCCGAACACCCGGATGCTGCCGAAGCCGGCAATGCCCGACTGGTATTCGTGGAAGTTGAAGCTCGAATGGCGGGTGATCACGCCGTCGGGATGGCCTGCAACATAGGTCGCGTTGATTCCGGTCGAGACCAGCCGCGAGAAGCCACGCTCGCCGGCGCGCAAGATGAAATTCACGCTCATGCCTGGCTCCAGTAGGGAATCTCGACCATCTCGAATCCCGACTTGGGCGTGCCGCAATCCGGGCAGACCCAATCGTCGGGAATGTCGGCCCAGCGCGTGCCCGGCACGATGCCATGCTCGGGCAGGCCGCGGGCCTCGTCGTAGGAGAAGCCGCAACCAAGGCAGAGATACTTCTTCATGGTGCCGTTGTAGCATCCCTGCATCAGGAGGAAACGTTCATGAAGTTCGGCGTCTTCGACCACATGGACCGTGCCGGCGCCGATCTCGGCCGGCAGTTCGAGGATCGCCTGAAGCTGATCGAGCTCTACGAGCGCGCGGGCTTCCACGCCTATCAC
>JAUXRT010000599.1 GCA_030681635.1 Reyranella sp. | reverse complement strand
GTGTCCGAGCCGGACACGCGGATCATCAAGCGCAATTTCTTTCCGTACGAGAGGTAGACCATGTCACGCGTTAAGCGGGGCGTGACTGCACACGCTCGTCATAAGAAGGTTCTCAAGCTCGCCAAGGGCTATCGCGGCCGCGCCAAGGCAGCGTTCCGTGTCGGCATCGAGAAGGTCGAAAAGGGCCTTCAATATGCCTACCGCGACCGCCGCAACAAGAAGCGCGCGTTCCGGGGTCTCTGGATCCAGCGCATCAACGCTGCGACCCGCGAGCATGGGCTCACCTATTCCCAGTTCATGAACGGCATCCTCAAGGCCGGGATCGAAGTCGACCGCAAGGTCATGGCCGATCTCGCCGTGCGGGAGCCGGCAGCATTCAAGGCCCTGGTCGACCAGGCACAAGCGGCTCTGAAGTAGGGCCCGCCCTCAAGTAAAACTAGTCTTGCCGCCGCGCGGCAGGGCCAGGAGATCCAAAAGGGGGAGCCTGATTGTACAGGCTCCCTTCTTTTGTTTGGAGCGACGGATGAGTGATCTTTCGACCATACGCAGCGAGGCACTCGAAGCCGTGTCGGCCGCGGCCGATCTGGCCGCGCTCGAGGCGGCGCGCGTGGCCGTGCTCGGCAAGAAGGGCAGCGTCACCGGCCTGATGAAGACCCTGGGCGGTCTCGCGCCGGAGCAGCGCAAGGAGTTCGGCGCCCAGGTCAACCAGCTCAAGGGTGAGATCGAGGCCGCGCTCGACGCACGCAAGGGCACCTTAGGCGCCTCGGCGCTGGAAGCACGACTGGCGTCGGAGAAGATCGACGTCAGCCTGCCGACGCGGCCGATGCGCGAAGGAACGCTGCACCCGATCGGCCAGGTCATGGACGAACTCGGCATCATCTTTGGCGAGATGGGCTTCACCTGGGCCGACGGCCCAGACATCGAGGACGACTGGCACAACTTCACTGCGCTCAACATCCCGCCCGACCATCCGGCACGGCAGATGCAGGACACGTTCTATCTGCCGCCGCGCGCCGACGGCACGCCCGTCGTGCTGCGCACGCACACCTCGCCGGTGCAGGCGCGGACCATGCTGAGCAAGGACGTACAGAAGATGCTGGCCGATGGCGGATCGCTCCGCATCATCGTGCCGGGCCGCACCTTCCGCATCGACAGCGACGCCACGCACACGCCGATGTTCCATCAGGTCGAGGGCCTGGTGATCGACCGCGCGACGCACATGGGCCATCTCAAGGGGTGCCTGGTCGATTTCTGCCGTGCCTTCTTCGAGATCGACGACCTGCCGCTGCGCTTCCGCCCCTCCTACTTCCCCTTCACCGAACCGTCGGCCGAGGTCGACATCGGTTGTTCGTGGAAGGACGGCGAACTCAAGATTGGTGCCGGCGATTCGTGGCTGGAGATCCTGGGCTCCGGCATGGTCCATCCCAACGTGATCCGGAACTGCGGGCTCGACCCCGCCGTCTACCAGGGCTTCGCTTTCGGCATGGGCATCGATCGCATCGCCATGCTGAAATACGGCATCCCCGACCTGCGCTCGTTCTTCGACGCCGACCTGCGCTGGCTGCGCCACTACGGCTTCTCCGCTCTGGAGAGTGTCGGGACAGGAGCGGGGCGATGAAGTTCACGCTCTCCTGGCTGAAGGAACATCTCGACACCCAGGCGACACTGGCCGAGGTACGCGACACGCTGACCATGCTCGGCCTGGAAGTCGAGGGCATCACCAATCCAGCGGAGTCCCTGAAGGGCTTCGTGGTCGGCTATGTCGTCGAGGCGATCCAGCATCCCAACGCCGACCGGCTGCGCGTCTGCAAGGTCGACACCGGCACAGGCACCATCGTCCAGGTCGTGTGCGGCGCGCCCAACGCGCGGACCGGCATGAAGGGCATTTTTGCGCCGCCAGGCAGCTATATCCCCGGCACCGATCTGCACCTGAAGGTCGGCAAGATCCGCGGAGAGGAGAGCAACGGCATGCTCTGCTCCTCGCGCGAGCTGCAGCTCGGCGACGACCACAGCGGCATCATCGATCTCGCCGCCGATGCGGTGGTCGGTCAGCCGGCCGCGGAAGCGCTCGGCCTCGACGATGCCGTGATCGAAATCAAGGTGACGCCCAATCGCGGCGATTGCCTGGGTGTGCACGGCATCGCCCGCGACCTCGCAGCCGCGGGCCTCGGCACGCTGAAGCCGTTCAAGGCTGAGCGACTGAAGGGCACGTATGCCAGCCCGATCCAATGGACGCACGGTTACGAGGCCAAGCCCGACAGCCCCTGCCCGATCGTGGTCGGCCGCCACTTCCGCGGCGTGAAGAACGGCCCCTCGCCCGACTGGCTGCAGCACCGACTGAAGGCGATCGGCCTCAGGCCAATCTCGGCCCTGGTCGACATCACCAACCTGGTGACCTTCGACCTCAACCGGCCGCTGCACGTGTTCGACGCCAAGAAGCTCGCCGGCAACCTTGTGATGCGCCAGGCCCGCGAGGGCGAGACCGTCATGGCGCTCGACGGCAAAACCTACACGCTCGATCCCTCGATTTCGGTGATCGCCGACTCCAAAGGCGTGCACGGCATCGGCGGCGTGATGGGCGGCGAGAAAACTGGCGTGCAGGACGACACCACCGAGGTGTTCCTCGAAGTCGCCTATTTCACACCGCTTGGCGTCGCCGCCACCGGCCGCAAGCTCGGCGTCCAGTCCGACGCGCGCTACCGCTTCGAGCGCGGCATCGATCCGCAATCGGTCGAATGGGGCGCCGACGTCGCCACCCGCCTGATCCTGGAGCTGTGCGGCGGCGAGACGAGCGAGATCACCAGAAGCGGCGTGATGCCGAACTGGCAGCGGACCTACGACCTGCGCAGCGACCGCGTGAAGACTCTCACCGGCATCGACGTGCCGGGCTCGGATACCGCTGTCATTCTGGGCAAGCTCGGCTTCAAGGTCGACGGCCAGGGCCCGTGGACGGCGGCCGTTCCCTCGTGGCGTCCCGACATCGTGGGCGAAGCCGACCTGGTGGAAGAAGTCACCCGCGTGTGGGGCTTCGACAAGATCCCGACCACGTCGCTGCCGCGGCTTTCGGCGACGTCCAAACCGGTGCGCGACCCGATGCAGCGCCGCGTGCCGCAGGCCCGCCGCGCGCTGGGCGCGCGCGGCATGAACGAGGCCGTCACCTGGTCGTTCCTGCCCTTCAAGAAGGCAGAGCGCTTCGGCGGCGGCCAGCCCGACCTGCGCCTGCTGAACTCGATCGACGCCACGCTCGACACCATGCGGCCCTCGATCCTGCCCAACCTGAGCGAGGCGGCGACCCGCAACGAGGCGCGCGGCCTCAGCGATCCGGCGCTGTTCGAGGTCGGTCCGCAATACAAGGACGCGAGCCCCACCGGGCAACGCACCGTGGCGGCCGGGCTGCGCCACAACATGGCCGTACCGCGCAACTGGGCGGGCCCTGCCCGCACGGTCGACGCTTTCGACGCCAAGGCCGATGCGCTCGCGGTACTGGCCGGCATCGGTGCGCCGGTCGAGAACATGAGCGCGCAGGCGGGCGCGCCCGACTGGTATCACCCCGGCCGTTCCGGCGCGATCAAGCTCGGCGACCGCGTGATGGCGCATTTCGGCGAGCTGCATCCCGAGATCACCGCCGCCGCCGATCTGAAAGGTCCGGTCGCGGCCTTCGAGGTGTTCCTCGACGCGCCACCGCCGCCCAAGGTGAAGGCCAGCAAGGCGCGGCCGAAGCTGGTGCTCTCGCCTTTCCAGCCGGTCGAGCGCGACTTCGCCTTCATGGTCGATGCCGCCGTCGAGGCGGACAAGATCGTCCGCGCCGCGCGCAACGCCGACAAGGCAATGATCTCGGCCGCGCGGCTGTTCGACCTCTACGCCGGCAAGGGCGTGCCCGAGGGCAAGAAATCGATCGCCATCGCCGTCACCCTGCAGCCGGTCGAGCGCACGCTCACCGACGCGGAGATCGAGGCGGTGTCGGCCAAGATCGTCGCCGCCGTCATCAAGGCGACGGGGGCGGTGCTGCGTGGTTAGAGTTCAATTGAAATGACCGACCTGTCGTTGATCCGCAATTTCTCGATCATTGCCCATATCGACCATGGCAAGAGCACGCTGGCCGACCGGCTGCTGATGGCGTGTGGCGCGGTGAGCGAGCGCGAGTTCCACGACCAGATGCTCGATTCGATGGATATCGAGCGCGAACGCGGCATCACCATCAAGGCGCAGACCGTGCGCCTCAACTACAAGGCCAAGGACGGCAAGACCTACGTCCTGAACCTGATGGACACGCCCGGCCACGTCGACTTCGCCTACGAGGTGAGCCGCTCGCTCGCCGCCTGCGAAGGCTCGCTGCTGGTGGTCGATGCCAGTCAGGGCGTCGAGGCGCAGACCCTGGCCAACGCCTATCACGCGATCGAAGTGAACCACGAGATCATCCCGGTCCTGAACAAGATCGACTTGCCCTCGGCCGATCCCGCGCGGGTGTGCAAGGAGATCGAGGACGTGGTCGGCATCGACACGTCCGAGGCCGTCATGGTCTCGGCCAAGACCGGCCTCGGCATCGACGACCTGCTCGAGGCCATGGTGAAGCGCCTGCCGGCACCCAAAGGCAGCCGCGAAGCCCCGCTGAAGGCCCTGCTGGTCGACAGCTGGTACGACCCGTACCTCGGCGTCGTCACGCTGGTGCGCGTGCAGGACGGCGTGCTGAAGAAGGGCCTGAAGATCCGGATGATGGCCGCCGCCGCAGCGTACGACCTCGACAAGGTGGGCATCTTCGCGCCCAAGGCCACCGACGTGGCGGAGCTCGGTCCGG
>JAUXRT010000597.1 GCA_030681635.1 Reyranella sp. | reverse complement strand
CGGCCCAGCGGCTGCGCCGCGCCGGCGCCCACAATGTCGAGCGGCGCGCGCTCGATGTCGACAATCGCAAGTGGCTGAAACGTCAGGCCAAGGCCTTCGACCGCGTGCTGGTCGACGCGCCCTGCACCGGCACGGGCACATGGCGGCGCAATCCCGACGGCCGCTGGACCTTGCAGCCCAAGGACTTGGCCGAGCTGGTGCCCAAGCAGGCCGAGATCCTCGACGCCGCGGCGCGCCTGGTGAAGCCGGGCGGCGGTCTGATCTATGCCACCTGCTCGGTCCTGCCGGCGGAGAATGAGCACCAGATCGAGGCCTTCCTAAATCGTCACCCCGAGTTCGAGATCGTGCCGGCGGTCGATGTCTGGCGCGACGTGCTGGCGAGCGAGCCGCCGCCCGAGATGGCGGCCTCGCCTTACCTCCGCCTGTCGCCGCTCAAGCACGGCACCGACGGCTTCTTTGCCGCCGCCCTGGTCCGCAAATCCGCACCGGTGGAGGTCAAGAAGGAGGAGGAGGCGTCGGCATGATCCGCATCCGCCGCGCCGGCCGCAGCGACGCCGCTGCCATCGCCCGCGTCCATGTCGAAACCTGGCAGTCGGCCTATGCCGGCATATTGCCCGACGCCATGCTGGTCGGGATGTCGGACGTCCGTCAGGCCGCCTGGTGGTCGCGCGTGCTGTCCGATCCAGGCGAGGCGCGCGGCGTGTTCGTCGCCGACGACGAGGACATGGGCGTGGTGGGCTTCGGCAGCAGCGGCCCGGCGCGCGATCTCCCCGAGGGCCTCGACGGCCGCGAGGTCCGGGTCGGCGAGGTCTACACGCTCTACGTCGAGCCCGACTTCCAGAACCGCGGCCTCGGCCGCCGCCTGCTCGACGCGCTGTTCCGCCAGCTCAAGGCCGACCGCTGCGACACCGCCGTGCTGTGGATGCTGGCCGCCAACCCCACGCGGTTCTTCTACGAGGGCCTGGGCGGCGAACGGGTGGGCGACCGCATCGACACCCTGTCGGGCGTCGACGTCGAGGAAATCGCCTACGCCTGGCGCAGCCTCACCGTGCCGCTGGTGCGGCGCCGCCTGGCGGCTGAGGACTAGTCGCCTCCACACCCATCCTGGCCAAACCCAATAAACCCTCATGCTGAGGAGGCCCGAAGGGCCGTCTCGAAGCATGGGAACGAGCACTGCGTCTGTTGCCCATGCTTCGAGACGGGCGCTACGCGCCCTCCTCAGCATGAGGTTTGTGTGTTGGCGGGGAGGAGGCCCGCGGTCCGGAAGAGCAGGGTATCCACACCACCACGGTTGCTGCCCACAGCCGCGCTGTTTATATCCCCCCATGACCGACCGTTTGCTGATCGTCGATTTCGGTTCCCAGGTTACCCAGCTGATTGCCCGGCGCCTGCGCGAAGCCGGGGTGTACTGTGAAATCCACCCCTTTCAGTCGATTGACGACGTCAAGATCAAGGCCTTCGACCCCAAGGGCATCATCCTCTCGGGCGGCCCGGCCTCGGTGATCGAGGGCCAGTCGCCGTCGGCCCATCCCGCCATTTTTGCCGCCAAAGTGCCTGTTCTCGGCATCTGCTACGGCGAGCAGACCATGGCCCAGCAACTGGGCGGCACGGTCGAATCGGGCCACCACCGCGAATTCGGCCGCGCCGAGGTCGAGGTCAAGGCGGGCTCGGCGCTATTTGACGGTGTCTGGATGCCGGGCGACCGCAAGCAGGTCTGGATGAGCCACGGCGACCGGGTCACCAAACTGCCGCCCGGCTTCAGCGTCATCGCCGCCAGCGACAACGCCCCCTTCGCCGCCATCTCCGACGAGAAGCGCGGCTACTACGGCGTGCAGTTCCACCCCGAGGTCATGCACACGCCCGACGGCGCCAAGCTGCTGCGCAACTTCGCGCTAAAAATCGCGGGCGCCACGGGCGACTGGACCATGGCGGCCTTCCGCGAGCGCGCCATCGCCCAGATCCGTGCCCAGGTCGGCAAGGGCAAGGTGATCTGCGGCCTCTCCGGCGGCGTCGATTCGTCGGTCGTGGCCGTGCTGCTGCACGAGGCGATCGGCGACCAGCTCCAGTGCGTGTTCGTCGACCACGGCCTCTTGCGCCTGAACGAGGGCGCGGAGGTCGTCCGCCTGTTCCGCGACCACTACAACATCCCGCTGGTCCATGCCGATGCTTCGGAGCTGTTCCTGAAGGCGTTGGCCGGCGTCACCGATCCCGAGACCAAGCGCAAGACCATCGGCGCGCTGTTCATCGACGTGTTCGATGCGGAAGCGAAGAAGATCGGCGGCGCGCAGTTCCTGGCCCAGGGCACGCTCTATCCCGACGTGATCGAGTCGGTGTCCTTCACCGGCGGACCCTCGGTGACCATCAAGAGCCACCACAATGTCGGCGGGCTGCCGGCGCGCATGAACATGAAGCTGGTGGAGCCGCTGCGGGAACTGTTCAAGGACGAGGTGAGGGTGCTCGGCCGCGAGCTCGGCCTGCCGGCCGACCTCGTCAACCGCCATCCGTTCCCCGGCCCCGGCCTTGCCATCCGCATTCCGGGCGACATCACCAAGGAGAAGCTCGACCTCCTGCGCCAGGTCGACGCCGTCTATCTCGACGAGATCCGCAAGTCCGGTCTCTACGATGAGATCTGGCAGGCCTTCGCCGTGTTGCTGCCGGTGCGCACCGTGGGCGTGATGGGCGATGGCCGCACCTACGACCAGGCCTGCGCGCTCCGCGCCGTCACCTCGACCGACGGCATGACGGCGGACTATTACCCGTTCGAGCATGCGTTTTTGGGGCGGGTCGCGGCGCGGATCATCAATGAATGCCCCGGCATCAATCGCGTGACCTATGACATCACGAGCAAGCCGCCTGGGACGATTGAGTGGGAGTGAGGGGTTGAGCCTTCAGCCACAGCTAAGGAACTAGCGACGCTAAGAAGTTGTTGAGGGGGCTCGAGTGACAAAACTCAATCGTCAGCAAATCCATGAGCGGGCTCTCGTCGTTCTTGAACAAAATCCACAGGGCATTCGGTGGTCTGATCTGCTTCGCGCAGTGGAAGCAACCGCACCGGACACGCCGCACAACAGTGTTCATGGTGGTGTCCATAATTTGCTTACCACTCGATCGTCTGAAATCGTGAAAGTCGCGCGTGGGACTTATCAATTGGCAAAATTCATGGAGGCTGACGACGCCGCCGCGAGCGCCAAAGAGATGGAGACGGGAACGACTCCCGTCAAAGCTGACGCACCTGGATATGAGACTCTTACGGAACAGGACTTTTACGCCAGCTTTGCGGAGTGGCTGGAAGAGAACGATGAGGCGACGGTGGCCGCTCCGCTCGGTGGGAGTAGCCTCGGCGGCAAATGGGGGACGCCTGATGTTATCGGCGTTCTAAAGCCCCGTGCGCAGGACATCTTCAAATTCGAACCTCAGATAGTGACGGCCGAAATCAAGGCAGTTCCTGGTCAACCAGTTGTCGCCTTCGGGCAAGCGGTCGCATACCGGCTTTTCTCGCACCGCAGTTACATCGTCGTGCCGAACTCAACGAGCAGCGACGATATGAATCGACTCAAGTCCCTTTGCAGTATTCATGGCGTTGGATTGGTCACTTTTGCGCTGAACAAAGACCAACCGGACTACGTCGTGATCGTTCTGCCTGCGAATGCATCGCCTGACATGTTTTATGTAAATAACATGCTCGAACGTCTTAAGTCGGGCGAGCCGACGTTGTTGAACAAGCTGTTCTAGAACTTGCCGGCCGCAAACACTCATCTACGACATCACGAGCAAGCGGCCCGGCACGATTGAATGGGAGTGAGGCGAGGTTGGCAGCGGAGACCTTGAGCGCTGACGAGGCGAGACAGAGAAACATCGCCGCGATGGGCGAAGATCTCGGGAGCGTGTACTCGGCGCTTTGGCAGGCCGTTGCAACAATCTATGTCTATTGGGGTGAGTACGTAGTTCTCTTCGGCGCCAGGCCGCAGAGGATTGAATTGCTCAATCGAGCTGCACCGATGTTCTTCAGAATGCTTCAGGACGAGCTTTGGGATAGCTGCCTACTCCACCTAGCTCGTCTCACTGACCCGGCAAAATCGGGAGGTAGGGGTGATCGTGGGAATCTAACGGTTCGAGGGCTTCCGAACCTTATCCTAGATGCAAGTCTGCAGAGCAAGGTAAGTGAGCTGGTTAGCCAGGCAGTCCATCAGACGGAGTTCTGTCGCGATCTGCGCAATCGTCGTATCGCACACAATGATCTTATGCTGGCTCTGGGACGGCCGACTACGCCGCTCACAGGAGGGAGCAGACTTCAGATTAAGTCTGCGTTAGATGCGATTTCAAAAGTCTTGAGTGCGATTTCCAGTCACTACTTTGACTCCGAATTACACTTTGATGTTCCTCGCCCGAGTGGCGGAGCCCATTCCTTGTTGTACGTGTTAGATGCGGGAGTGAGGGGCTTGGAGTTGAAGCGGCAGCGACTCAAGGAAGGGAAGCCGTTGCAGGATGATTGGAGAAGGGATTTGTGATCTCGCAGCCCACGCCGTCATCGCTATCCCAAACTTGAGGTCAGGGTTATGACGCTGGCGATGAGCTACTATCTCCGAATGGGTCAAGATGGCGGGCCGCTTGGGATATGGAAGATCAACGACGATGTTGCAATCCGAATTGGCGTTTCAAACGCTGAGGAAGGCCCCGGAACCTATTTCAAGGCGAAACCGGGAGAAACGATATGGTCGACGATTCGGCAACTCACTCCTTGGTTCGAGCATGATGGCCGAAACCCCTTCCACAGGATCAAACTGCGCCCAGGCGAATACTATCCTCGCATGGCGCGCCCCAGCGATCAGCACCCAGGTGAGGCGCCAGGAGCGAACCCCGGAGTACGTCGAGAGACGAACGTTGTTGCAATCGCTCGCGGCCAGTTGACTACGTTGACAAGACAGTTGGACCGAATTTGCCAAACTGTTCAGCCGGTGCCCTCAAATTTTTCCACCTTTGGACATGACATCCGTAACTTGCTGATTCTGGCGTGCACTGAGGTGGAAGCTCATTGGCGCGGTGTGTTGACTGCAAATGGCATGAACAAAGATCGCTACAATACTCAGGACTACGTGGTGCTACGGCGAGCGATGAAGCTCGACGAGTATTCGGTGACGTTTCCTAACTATCCCTGGCTCGAGGATATTTCGCCTTTTGGGGATTGGGGCAGTAGTGGGAGACCGACGCAAGAGCTGGGATGGTACGCCGCGTACAATGCGGTGAAGCACAATCGAGAAGCCGAGTTTGAAAAGGCCACACTGTTCCATGTTTTCGAGGCGCTAAGTGCGTGCGCCGTGATGATGGCGGCGCAATTCGGATTGAGTAGCGGACTTGGTCAGAGATCCGAACTTCAGGCCTCTTACAAATTCTCCATGCTGCCGAGTTGGCCGCCGTCCGAAATCTATATCCACCTGTATGAAGAGCCGGCGACCGACTGGTCGCCCGTGCTGTTTGATTTCTCAAGAGCAACATGATCGTCTGCTGCGGCACACGCCAACTCTGAGTAATCCGCTCCTCAGAAGATATGGCACTTAGTGAGGGCTTCGTCTTTTGAGCTGGCTAAGAAGGGTACAGTGACGTGCGCATCCCACGCTTTGGCCCCCTCGCGTGCAGCCTTCGCTTGGTCGTTCGTGTCGTATGGTCCCTGCACAACCCAACTACCCGCAGGGTTGATTACTCGGAAGCCGAAATAGTATTTCGCCTTATCCGCCTCTTCTGTGCTCATTTGCAAATTCCCATGTTTCAACTTGTGCGACGTTAGCACGTCGCACAACGACGGTGGCCAAGTCACGTAATCGCCAACTCTACTTCGCGAGGACAATGTGCGTGGCTCGGTCTGTCGCAACATGCTCGATGGTCCGATATCCCAAAGCGCGAAGATCCAGGCCGCTGAAGAGCGATTCCCCTTGGCCGAGCGCAACGGGAGCCAGAGCGAGGTGGATTTCATCCACGTGGCCGGCCTGAACGTATTGCTTCACCGTCTCGACACCGCCGCCAATCTTGATGTCCTTTGCGCCTGCCGCGTCGCGCGCCTTTTGCAGCGCGACCTCGATGCCGTCGGAGACGAAGTGAAATGTCGTCCCGCCCAGCATCTCGATCGGCGGTCGCGGATAATGCGTCAGGACGAAAGTCGGCGCATGATAAGGCGGCGTGTCACCCCACCAGCCTTTCCATTGATCGTCCGGCCATTCCCCACGAACAGGTCCGAACATGTTGCGGCCGAGGATGAAGGCGCCGAAACCTTCCATGGCGCGCTGGGCGAACCTGTCATCAGGGCCGGTTTCACCGTCCTCTTTTCCTAGCATCTGACGAAAAGTCCGCGTCGGGAAAAACCACTGAAAGAGCTCCTCGCCTCGCACACCAAGGGGATGATCGAGGCTCTGAGCGGTTCCCGCCGCGAAGCCATCGAGCGAGACACTGAAGCCGGCAACTTTTACTTTGGTCATTGTGTCTCCATCAAAGCCATATAGTTGAGTAGCCAGCAAGCACCGGACGGGCGGCAGTGCATGCATTGCCAGCAGCCAGGCGTAATCCGCGAAGCTGATTTGCAATCTGCGATTCACAGGTTCAGCCGGAATCGCGCTATGTTTTCGCTATCGTTGCACGAGGCCTGACTTCAAAGGCTGAGCCGCCCGGTCACTTTGCACGGGACGGTTCCTTGTCGTGACTGGGTGACGTTCCCGTTCTCCACGCGGGCGATGCAAGGGACCAGCCTTCGGATCCTGGTCGCGGAGTCACTTGGGGCAGGGTGTATTCCCTGCCGATCAATAACATAGTCGTTGGTCTCCCTTATCCGGCCGTCCCGGGAGACTGTCGCAAACCTGACGCGAATCGAGCATACGCGCGCAGCCATAAACCCTTAGTCGGACACGCCCGGCCGACCGACCGCTTGTATGCGGGAACGCAAGAATGAGCCGAGCCCCTGGAAGGTCACTCCAGAGGCTCGGCGTATCCGGACAACTTCTGACACACGTTTCGAGTGTCAGGAGTTGTCCGGAAAAAACCTTTGACCATGCCCCGCCCGGAGCGCCCGCCGGGTACGATCCCTGGAGGATGAGGGGCCGTCCCGCGGTCTTG
>JAUXRT010000459.1 GCA_030681635.1 Reyranella sp. | reverse complement strand
AGCACGTCGATCAGGCCTACCGCCAGCAGGTCGATCTTGCCGCGGAAGTAGCCCGCGCTCATGCCGATCGCGCCGCCCACCAGGAAGCCCAGGAAGGGCGCGCAGATGCCAACGATCAGCGAGGTGCGGGCGCCATAGATGATGCGGGACAGCATGTCGCGACCGAGATTGTCGGTGCCCAGCAGGTATTCCAGAGACGGCGGCTTGCGGCGCAGGATGAGCTCCTGTGCCGCGGGATCGGGCAGGCCGATCCAGTCGGCGGTGATGGCGAGGAAGGCCACCAGCACCAGCCAGCCCAGCGGCAGGGCCAGCGCCCAGTGCCAGCGGCGCCGCGGCCGCGTCGCGGCAATGGTGGCGCCCTTAGCTGCGGAAGCGTGCATAGCGCACCCTGGGGTCGAGCACGGCGTAGAGCATGTCGACCAGGAAGTTGATGAGCACGAAGCCTGCGGCGATGAACGACACCGTGCCCTGCACCAGGATCAGGTCGCGGTTGAAGATGCCACCCAGCAGCAGGCGGCCGACACCGGGCAGCGCGAAGATCTGCTCGACGATCACCGCGCCGCCGATCAGCCCACCGATGTTGAGGCCGAGCACGGTGATCAGGGTGAACGACGAGGGACGCAGCGCATGCTGCAGCAGCACGCGCCACGGCGGCAGGCCCTTGGCGCGGGCGAGCAGGATGAAATCCTCCTTGAGCGTGGTCAGCAGGTCTGAGCGCAGCACCCGCATCAGCACGGTCCATTCGATCAGCCCCAAGGTCAGCGCCGGCAGGGTCATCGACACGATGTTGTCCCACAGGCCCTCCGACATCGGCGTGAAGCCGGTTGCCGGCAAGAGGTCGAAGGTCACCGAGAACAGGTAGATCAGCACGATGCCGAGCATGAAATTGGGCATCGCCAGGAAGCCGAATGCCGCCGAGGCCGACATCCGGTCGAACAGCCCGCCCGGCCGGCGCACCGACAAGAGCGCGACCGGGATCGCGATGCCAAGGGCCAGGATCTGGGCCATCACCATGAGCTGCAGCGACACCGGCAGGCGATCGGCGATCGCCTGCGCCACCGGCTCGCCGTTGCGGTAGGAGCGGCCGAGGTCGCCCGAGAGCGCCGAGCCCAGCCAGTCGAAGTAGCGCACCAGCATCGGCCGATCGAGGCCGAGGTCGGCGCGCAGCCCCGCGATGTCCTGCGGCGTGGCGAGCGACCCCAGGATCACGATCGCCACGTCGCCGGGCAGGATGTTGACGATGAAGTAGGTCAGCAGGGTCACGCAGAACAGCACGATCACCAGCCGCAGCAATTGGCGTGCAAGCCAGTGCACGTGGCCGTCCTACGTCACGCCGTCCGACGCCTGGCGGGCGGCTACTTGGCCAGCCACGCCGCCTCGACCTGCACGGCACCGCCGCGCAGCCCCGGGATGCCGCGCACGTTGGCGCGGGTGATGGCGAAGTCGGTGTTGCTGCCGCTCCACAGCCAAACCGCGTCGTCGTTCAGGATCTTGATCAGGTCGCAGTAGGCTTCCTTGCGCTTGTTCTCGTCGAGGCTGGTGCGGCCGATCAGCAGCAACCGGTCGACTTCGGCATTGTTGTAGCCGGAGAAGTTGATCGGGCTCTTGGAGTGGAAGTTGGCGAACATCTGCGGATCGACGTCGGCCAGGTCGATGATGCGCCAGCCGGTGACCTGGAAGTCGCGCGACAGAGTCTCCTTCACGAGCTGGGTCTGGTCGACCGGCTTGATCTCGACGTCGATGCCGACCTTCTTCATGTCGGCCTGGAAGACCTGCGCGCCCTCGCGACCGCGCGGCGTGGCGGTGACCGTCATCGTCATCTTCACCGGCTTGCCGTAGTCGGCGAGCAGCTTCTTGGCGGCCTCCGGATTGTACTTGAGCGCACCATTGTCCTTGCAGGTGATGCCCGAGGCCGGGCCGTACGGATCGTCATGGACCGGGCGCAGGCCCTGGGTCAGGACCTCGGCGTTGGCCTTGCGGTTGAGCGCCATCGAGACGGCCTGGCGCACGCGCTTGTCGTTCAGCGGCTCGCGCTGGGTGTTGAGCGGGATCACCAGCGCACCGCTGCCGACCCAGTTCAGCACCACCAGGTTCTTGTCCTTCCTGGCCTTGAGGATGTTCTCGGCACGATCTTCCCAGATCACCTGCACGTCGCCCTTCACCAAGCTGGCGTAGCGGGCGTCCGAATCGGGCAGTGGGCGCACAATCACGCGGTCAAGGTAGGGCTTGTCCTTGTCCCAGTAGTTGGGATTGCGCTCGGCGATCAGCCGGTCGGCGGCGCGCCATTCCTTGAACACGAACGGGCCGGTACCGATCGGATTGCGGTTGTAATCGGCACCCTTCTCCAGCGCCTGCTTCACCGGGATGATCAGCGTCGTGACGGTGGGCTGCGCCAGAGTCTTGGGCAGAGCCGCATTGGGGCCGCGCATCTTGAACACCGCGGTCAACTCGTCAGGCGCCTCGACCTTCTCGATGGCGAGGTAGGCACGACCGGCATAGCGGTTTGCCGGGTCGAGCAGACGGTTGAAGTGGTCGGCCACCGCCTGTGCGGTGAACGGCGTGCCGTCGTGCCACTTGACGCCCGGCCGGATCTTGGCGGTCCAGACACTGCCGTCCGCATTGGGCGTCATCGACAGAGCGAGCGCCGGCAGCAGATTGCCCTTGTCGTCGAGCCGCATCAGCGTCTCGTAGAACAGCGACGCCGCCGTGACCGTCGAATTGGAATAGACGCCGGCCTTGACCGGGTCGAAGCCCTCGAAGTCGCTCTCGACGCCGATGGTCAGCGTGCCGCCCTTCACGGGCGCCGCTGTCGGCGCCTGCGCCAAAGCGGGCGCCGCAGCCAGACCGGCGGCCAGCGCCGCCACCAAACCGAGCCTGCGGGAAATCACACCCATAGCTACCTCCCTAATTCGCGCCGTTGGCCGGCATCGCTCACTGGGCGGGAGACTAGCGTGGTGGACCTGCCGCCGCTACATGCAATAGGCCTGCGCAGCCACCACCGCGTTGAGGCCCATCATCTCGTTCTGATTGAGGGTCGCGGGATCGAGCAGGTTGCCGCTGACGGCAACCGAGGCATTGGACTTGCGCAGGCCGACGATGGCATTGGCGCGCTGGTCGGCCGGAATCCGGCCGCTGATGCAGGTGCACATCCTCTGGGAGGCGGTGACCATGCACTCCTTCATGAACTCGTCGGTCTGCCCGGCAGCCGGCACGGCGAGGGCGAGAAGCGCGAGACTGGCGGCAGCGAGGCCGCAGCGAACGATACGCATATATTCCTCCAGGGTGGCGCGTCCGGCCCAATGATATCAGGTCAGGAGCCACTCGCGCAGCAAGCCGAACATGCCCGTGGCGAACAGGATGGCGAGCGCCACGTTGCGATAGATCCGCTCGCTGGCAAGACCGTGGAACAGCCGGCCGCCCGCCCAGGCGCCCAGCACCATGACCGGAAACAGCACAACGGCGCGGGCCAGCGCCTCCCAGCCGGCGACACCGGTCGCCAGCACGATCACGATCAGCAGGAACTGGGTCAGGAAGTAATAGGTGACGATGTTGGCCCGGTTGACCTCGGGCCGGTCGTTGCCCGAGAGCAGGTAGAGCAACACTGGCGGGCCACCGACGCTGGTGGTCGCCATCATCGCGCCCGAGACCGCGCCCACGGTCACGGTCGCCATGGTCGAACGCCGGCCGGTGTACTTCCAGCCCGTCCACATCAGCACCACGAAGGCCACGATGACGGCCGAGACCGCCGTCACGATGGTGTTCTTGTCGACGCTCGCCAGCAGCCAGACGCCCAAGGGCATCGCGGCGCAGGCGGCAAGGCTCATCGGCGTCAGCAGCCGCCAGTCGGCATGGCTGCGGACCTGCGGGAAGAGTTGTAGCGAGACCACCAATTCGATGGCCACCACCGTCACCACCATGTCGGCCGAACCGAACAGGATGGCGAAGATCGGCGCCATCAGCATGGCCGAGCCGAAACCCGCGAAGCCGCGCATCAGGCCCGCCACCAGGGTGACGCCGATCGCTGTCCACAGGCCGACGCCGGCGAACAAGGTTGAGATGTAGGGAATCACTGAGTGAGTTTGGGGGTGAGTTTGGTGCGCACGAAGTCGATGCGGTCCTGGCCCCAGAACAACTCGCCGTCGACGACGAAGGTCGGCACAGCGAACACACCCTGCTTCTCCGCCTCGGCCTGGTGGGTCGCGAGTTCGCCCGGCCCCTCGCCCGCCACAAAGGCCTCGAAGCCCGCCGGGTCGACACCCGACTCCTTCAACAGCGCGTCGATCGCGCCGCGGTCCTCGTAGTCGAGTTCGCGCTTGAAGAAGCGCGGGTAGGCCAGGTCGATCAAGGTCCGGCCCTTGCTGCTCTTCTCGGCGTAAAGCCAGGCCAGGTGCGCGAGCTTCTGGTCGAAGATCTTCTTCGGGCCCAGGAGCGTGATGCCGCGCGGACCGGCGAAGCGGCGGGCATCGGCGTAGAGATACTTGACCTTGCGCAGGCCGTTCGCGAGCGCCGCCGGATCATTGAGATTGGCAATGTTGGCGAGGTTGAGCGCGAACGGCCGCAGCCGCAGCGTCACGCCCAATTCCCTCTCCAGCGCATAGGCCGGATCCTTCGCGAGGAAGGAATAAGGACTGCGCAGGTCGAGCCAGAGGTCGACGGTGGCCATGGCCGCTAGGCCCGTGCCTTCTCGCCGGTCTTGTCGCGCAGGCGCCGCATGCCGCGCAGCCAGCGGTCGCGGTCGAGCTTGCGCGCCATGTAATCCTTCACCTCGGGATGCGTCAGGATCAGGAAACGCTCCTCGTCCATCGCCTCGATCACCGTCTGGGCCACCGCGTCGGTGTTGAGCACGCCGTCGACCGAGGCCGCGGTGGCGCCGGCCATGCGCAGCATGTTGGTGTCGACCGCCTGCGGGCAGAGCACCGAGACCGCGATGCCGCGGTCGCCGTACTGGATGGAGAGATGCTCGGCCAGCGCCACGCCGGCATGCTTGGTGACGCCGTAAGGCGCCGATCCCATCGAGGCCAGGAGCCCCGCCGCACTCGCGGTGTTCAGCAGATAGCCCGACTTGCGCGCCAGCATGCCTGGCACCAGCGCCCGCGCGGCATAGACATGGGCCATCACATGGATCGCCCACGAATCGGCCCAGTCCTTGTCCGTGGCGTCCTCGTGCCCGCCGCGGCCGATGCCGGCGTTGGAGAAGAAGACGTCGACCGGCCCGTACTTCTTTTCGGCCTCGGCGATCAGCCGATTGACCTCGGATTCCTTGCCGATATCGCCCGCGACCGCGAGCCCGCCGATGTCCTTGGCGACCTTCTCCAGGCGGCCCGCATCCATGTCGGCCACGACGACGCCCCTGGCGCCTTCCCTGGCATAACGCCGCGCGATCGCCTCGCCGATGCCGCCCGCCGCGCCGGTGACGACGCAGACCTTGTCCTTGACCTTCATATCTTCTCTCCCATCAAACCCAACCTCACCCTGAGGAGGCCGCGCAGCGGCCGTCTCGAAGGGTCGGATCAGTCTTGCTGTTGCCCATCCTTCGAGACGGCGCTTCGCGCCTCCTCAGGATGGGGATATTGTCGACTAACCCCAGCTCTGCTCGATCAGCTGAACATACTCGGCCTTGGTCGGCTGGCGCGGCGTCGACTGATGGCAATGATCGCCCAGCGCGCCGTCGGCGATGGCCTCGACCACCTCCTGCTTCAGCCCCATGGCGCCCAGCCCCTTCGGGATGCCGAGGCGCTCGTTGAGTGCGCCTACGGCACTGGCCACGCCGTCGGCGCTGCCTTCGCGCTCCGGCAGGCCCATGAGCTGTGCCACGCGCTTGAATTTGTCGCCGACCGCCGGTGCGTTGAAGCGCAGCACTGCCGGCAGATAGACCGCATTCAACGTCCCATGGTGTGTGCGATAGCCTTTCAGGCCGCCGGTCGGATGGCTGAGCGCATGCACCGCGCCCAGGCCTTTCTGGAACACCATGGCGCCTTCCATGGCAGCCACCGCCATGTTGTAGCGCGCCTCGCGATCCTGGCCGTCACGGGTCGCGCGCTCGACGTACTTCCATGCCTTCTCCAGCCCGTCGAGCGCGATCGCATCGGCCGGCGGATTGAAGACGTTCGACAGATAGCATTCGATATTGTGCGTGAAGGCATCCATGCCGGTACCGGCCGTGAGATGCGGCGGCAGGCTGAGCGTGAGTTCTGGATCGATCAGCGCCAGTCGCGGGATCAGGTGCGGGCTGCCGATGGCGAGCTTGCGGCCGGAATCCATGATGATGACGCCACCGCGACTCACCTCGCTGCCGGTGCCCGACGTCGTCGGGATGGCCACGATCGGCGCCACCTTGGCGGTGATCTTGGGCGCGCCGCCCTCGACGAACGAATAGGCTTGCAGCGAATCGCCGGGATGCGTCGCCATGAGGGCAACAGCCTTGGCCAGGTCCATCGGCGAGCCGCCGCCGATGGCGATGATGCCGTCGCAGCCCTCGTCCTTGTAAATTTTCAGCGCATCGCGCATCGCGGCTTCGGTCGGATTCTCCGGCGTGCCGTCGTAGAGCGTGATCGGCATGTTACCGGGCAGCTCGGCCTTCACCTTGGCCCACAGGCCGGCGCCGATCACGCCCTTGTCAGTGACGATCAACGGCCGGCGCATGCCCAGAAGCTGCAGCTCGGCATCGAGCAGCTTCAGCGCGCCGAAATCGAGCTGGATACGCGTCAGATAGGTGATGAGCGCCATTTTCTCCCTCGTCTTTGGCCAAAGGCTACGCCAGAAAGATCATATGAGCGACACTCTTGTCCTGCGCCCCGGCACGCGCGCCGACGCACCCGCCATCGCGACCACAATTGCCGCCGCCTTCCTGCAATACCGCGGCAAGCTGATCCCCGAATCCAACGCGTTCCGCGAAACGCCCGACGCCATCACCGCCGAACTGGCGAACGGTGGCGGCGCCATCGTCGCGGAGCGGAACGGTGAAATGCTGGCCTGCGTGCTCACCCAGCCGATGGAAGGCGATCTCTACTTCGGTCGCCTCGCCGTGCTGCCCAAGGCGCGCGGCCTCGGCCTGGCAAAGCGCCTGATTACCGCCGTCGAGGACGACGCTCGCGCCCGTGGCCTGGCCGGCGTCCGTCTCGGCGTGCGCATCGCTCTTACGGCCAACCAGCGCCTGTTCAATTCCCTCGGCTACCGCGAGATCTCGCGCGAAGCCCATCCCGGCTTCGACCACCCGACCTCGATCAACATGCGCAAGGCGCTTTAGTCAGGCGATCTTCATGCCCGGCGGCGGCACCGCCTGCTCCGGATCGATGGCGCGCACCACGTAGGCATCGGCCTCCGGCTCGTACATCGCCCAGAGGCGGCCAAGCTCCGCGATGGGCGTCGCGTGGTCGTCGACACGAAGATCGACGTAAGGAAACGATTCGCGATGGACGACAAGCAGCGCCGCCGAGACGACGGGCTGGCGCTCGCCGCCCGCCACCTCGCCGGCCTCCAGCGCATCGAGGAGCCGGCGGGCGAGCGGCAGGTCGGGCGATTTCTCGAAGGCGGCCACCATGGCGCCCGGCAGGGCTGCCGAGCGGACGATGTTGGCAATGGCCGCACAATCCCTGCCCTCGGCCTCGCCCCTCTCGCCGCGGACGTTGGCGCCGGAATAGACGGCGGTGCGGCCCGCGGCATCGATCAGCGCGAGCTGGCGCCAATGGCGATGGGGCGTGGCGGCCACGACGGACTGCATCGCCTCGCTGGCCGTAGAACCCTTCGCCAGGAGATCGAGTGCGAGCGGACCCAGTCGGGGATCGGTGCGATGCTGGGTCAATGCCGCCCCGATGCCGGCGCGGGCCGAGGCACACCGCGCGCCGACGGAAATCGCCGAGGTCGTGACGACTGCGCCCAGCATGCCGGTGCGGGCACAGCGCCCGACGAGCGAGAAGGTCATGCGAGCCGCCTCACAGACTGGGCAGATTGAGTCCGTTCTCGCGGGCGCAGGCGATCGCATCCTCGTAGCCCGCATCGGCGTGCCGCATGACTCCCGTCGCCGGGTCGTTCCACAGGACGCGCTCGATGCGCTTGGCGGCCTCAGGCGTACCGTCGCAGACGATGACCATGCCGGCATGCTGCGAGAAGCCGATGCCGACGCCGCCGCCGTGATGCAGCGACACCCAGGTGGCGCCCGAGGCGCAGTTGAGCAGCGCATTCAGCATCGGCCAGTCGGAGACCGCGTCGGAGCCGTCCTTCATCGCCTCGGTCTCGCGATTGGGACTGGCCACCGAGCCCGAGTCGAGATGGTCGCGGCCGATGACGACAGGCGCCTTCAACTCACCGCTGGCCACCATCTCGTTGAAGGCGAGTCCCAGGCGATGGCGATCACCGAGGCCCACCCAGCAGATGCGCGCCGGCAGTCCCTGGAACTTGATGCGCTCACGCGCCATGTCGAGCCAGCGGTGCAGGTGCGGACTGTCGGGCATCAGCTCCTTCACCTTGGCATCGGTCTTGTAAATATCCTCGGGATCGCCCGAGAGCGCGGCCCAGCGGAACGGTCCGACACCACGGCAGAACAGCGGCCTGATATAGGCCGGCACGAAGCCCGGATAGCTGAAGGCGTCGGCCACGCCTTCCTCCAGCGCCACCTGGCGGATGTTGTTGCCGTAGTCGACGGTCGGCACGCCGAGCTTGTGGAATTCCAGCATGGCGCGGACATGGCCCGCCATCGACTGCTTGGCCGCCTTGGTGACGGCAGCCGGATCGCTGCTGCGCTTGTCTTCCCATTGCGCCAGCGTCCAACCCTTGGGCAGGTAACCGTTGACCGGATCGTGCGCCGAGGTCTGGTCGGTGAGGCAGTCGGGCCGCACACCCCGGCGCAGCAGCTCGGGCAGCACGTCGGCGGCGTTGCCGAGCAGCGCCACCGAGATTGGTTTGTCTTCCTTCGTGGCCTTGCCGATGATCGCCAGCGCATCGTCGAGATCCTTGGCCTGGACGTCGACATAGCCGGTGCGCAGGCGGAATTCGATGCTGCTGGGCCGGCATTCGATGGCCAGGCACGAGGCGCCGGCCATGGTGGCGGCCATCGTCTGCGCGCCGCCCATGCCACCCAGCCCCGCGGTCAGGATCCAGCGGCCGGCGAGGCTGCCGCCGTAATGCTGGCGGCCCATCTCGACGAAGGTTTCGTAGGTGCCCTGCACGATGCCTTGGCTGCCGATGTAGATCCACGAGCCCGCCGTCATCTGGCCGAACATCATCAGCCCCTTGCGGTCGAGCTCGTTGAAATGCTCCCAGGTCGCCCAGTGCGGCACGAGGTTGGAGTTGGCGATCAGGACACGCGGCGCATCGGCATGGGTGCGG
>JAUXRT010000458.1 GCA_030681635.1 Reyranella sp. | reverse complement strand
CTCCGATCGGCAAGAGGAACCCGGCCCGCCCGCTCGAGGTCAAGTTCGTGCTCGACACCTTCAAGCTCGCCGTCGGCGTCAAGAAGGACGAGGCGCGCCTGCTCGCCGAGGTGAACAAGTGGATCGCCGCCAAGCTCAAGGACGGCACGCTGAACGCCATCTACAAGAAGCACCACGGCAACGACCTGCCGGAAGTCATCCTCAAGCAATAGCAGGTCCGCCATGAAGACCGTTTCCGTGCTGCGCCTGATCCTGGGCGCAGCGTTTGCCCTCCTGTCATTGGGCGCTGTCGCGCACGCCGACACGCTCGACGACATCAAGAAGGCGGGAAAGATCCGGATCGCGATCGACCTGGCGATCCCGCCGTTCGGCATGACCGACGACAAGATGCAGGCGGCGGGCTCCGACGTCGATCTCGCCCGCCTTCTGGCCAAGGATCTCGGCGTCGCGCTCGAGATCGTGACCACCACCGGGCCGTCGCGCATCCCGATGCTGCAGACCAACAAGGCCGACCTCGTCGTCTCGACGCTGTCGATCACGCCCGACCGCGCCAAGGTGGTCGACTTCTCGCTGCCGTATGCCGACCATCCGTCGGTCGTGGCCGGGATGAAGTCGGCCACGATCAAGCAGCTGTCCGATCTCGACGGCAAGAAGGTGGCGGTCGTGCGCGGCACCACGCAGGACAGCGATCTCACGCAAAAAGCCAAGGGTGCGCAGCTCGTGCGCTACGAGGACGACGCCACCATGGCGCTGGCCTTCGCCTCGGGCCAGGTCGACATCATCGCGACGGCACGGTCGCTGCTGCCGGCCATCAGCAAGAAGAACCCGGCCCGGACGCTGGAGCCCAAGATCACCATGCAGACGAACTACCTGGCGATCGGCCTGCGCAAGGATGAGCCGAAGCTGCTCGCCTGGGTCAACAACTGGGTGCGCACCAACCTGCAGAACGGCAAGCTGGTCGCCATCTACAAGCAACATCACGGGATCGACATCGATCCTGCACTGCTCCTCAAGGCCGGCGGCTAACCGCCGGCCCAGGCCATGTCGTACAAGTTCGACTTTGCCTTCATGGCCGACCGCTGGCCCGATTTCGTGGCCGGCGCCTGGCTCACCATCCAGCTCACGGTGCTGTCGATCGCGCTGGGCTTTGCGCTCGGCACCGTGTGCGCGCTGGCGCGTGTCTATGGCGGGCCGGTGGTGCGCCGGCTGGTCGGCGCCTATGTCGAGGCGATCCGCAACACGCCGCTCCTGATCCAGATCTTCATCGTCTACTTCGGCCTCTCCAGCCTCGGGCTGAAGCTCAGCGCCGACGTCTCGGCGGTGATCGCGCTTACCGTCAACATGGGCGCCTATTCGACCGAGATCATGCGGGCCGGCATCCAGTCGATCCAGCGCACCCAGCTCGAGGCCGCCGATTGCCTGGGCCTCACGCGGCTGCAAACCATCCTGCATGTCGTGCTGCTGCCGGCGATGGAGCGCGTCTATCCCGCGCTCTCCAGCCAGTTCGTGCTGCTGATGCTGGCCTCGTCCATCACCTCGCAGATCTCGGTCGAGGAGCTGACCGCGACCGCCAATCTGGTGCAGTCCGACACCTACCGCAGCTTCGAGGTCTACGTCGTGGTGGCCGTGGTCTACCTCGCCCTGTCGGCGCTCTACCGTTTCGCCTTCTGGCTGATCGGCCTCGGGCTGTTCGAGCGCAAGCGCCGGCTGGGGACGCCGCTGTGAACCAGCTCGGCATCAATCATCTGCTCTACCTGCTGGTGGCCGCCGAGTGGACCGTGGTGCTGTCGCTGATCGCCTTCGCCGGCGGCTCGGTGCTGGGCCTCGCCATCGCGCTGATGCGGGTGTCGAAGTCGGGCGCGGTGCGCGCGCTGGCCAGCGGCTACATCCAGCTCATCCAGGGCACGCCACTCTTGATCGTGCTGTTCCTGTCCTACTTTGGCCTCGGCATCGTCGGCCTCAAACTGGTGCCGCTGGTGGCGGCCGGCATTTCGCTGACGCTTTATGCCGGCGCCTTCCTGGGCGAGATCTGGCGCGGCTGCATCGAAGCGGTGCCGAAGACGCAGTGGGAGGCCTCGGACTGCCTCGGCCTCAACCGCGCCCAGCAGTACGCCTACGTGATCCTGCCGCAGGCGGTGAAGATCGCCATCCCGCCGACCGTGGGCTTCATGGTGCAGATCGTGAAGAACACGTCGCTGGCCTCGGTGATCGGCTTCGTCGAACTCGCGCGCGCCGGACAGATCGTCAACAACTCGACCTTCGAGCCGTTCGTGATCTTCTCCTGCGTCGCGGCCATCTATTTCGCGCTGTGCTACCCGCTGTCGGTAGCCAGCCGCACCCTCGAGAGGAGGGCCAATGCCGGAAGGTGACGCCGTCGTCCGCGTTCGTGACGTGATCAAGGAATTCGGCCCGCTGCGCGTGCTGGACGGGGTCGGCTTCGAGGTCGCGCGCGGCCAGACCGTGGCCATCGTGGGCCGCAGCGGCTCGGGCAAGAGTACACTGCTGCGCTGCATCGCCGGCCTCGAGAGCATCCAGGGCGGCAACATAGAAGTCTGCGGCAACGCCGTCGGCCGGCCCGGCAGCGCCGCGCGCGCCCAGCTGCGCCGCGACGTCGGCATGGTGTTCCAGAGCTATAACCTCTTCCCGCATCTCACCGTCGAGCGGAACATCACGCTCGCGCTGACCCTGGTGAAGAAGGAAGCGAAGGCGGCCGCCAAGCAGAAGGCGGCGGAGGTGCTGCGGCTGGTCGGCCTCACCGACAAGCTGCTGGCCTATCCCGAGCAGCTCTCGGGCGGCCAGCAGCAGCGCGTCGCCATCGCGCGCTCGCTGGCGCTCTCGCCACAGATCATGCTGTTCGACGAGGTGACGTCGGCGCTCGACCCCGAACTCACGGCCGAGGTGCTGGCGGTGATGGAGGATCTGGCGCGGCGCGGCATGACGATGATCACCGTCACGCACGAAATGGGCTTCGCCCGCCGCGTCGCCAGCCTTTTGGTGTTCATGCACCAGGGCAAGGTGTGGGAGATCGGCCCGACCGCCGAGCTGTTCGCCAACCCCAAGACGGCGGAGTTCGCCCAGTTCATCGGCAGCGAACTGTAACGCCGACCGGTTCGGGCTTGAGGAAGGCGACGCTGAGTACCGCCAGCGCCGAGAAGGCCGCCAGCATCGCCCAGGCCTCGTTGATCGAGATCACCAGCGCGGTCTTCTCGACCAGGGCGCGGACCAGCGCGACCGTCTCGGGATCGACGTTCTGCGGCGCGATGCCGGTCAGCGATCCCTCGGGCAGGCCGATCAGCCGCCCGGTCGCGATGTCGCCGGCCTTCAGTTTCTCGACCATGCGCTCGGCGTGCAGCGGGCCGCGGCCGTAGATCACCGTGTCGATCAGGGCGAGGCCGATGGCGCCGCCCAGGTTGCGCATCAGATTGAACAGCCCGCTGGCATCGGCGACGCGCTCGGGCGCGAGATGACCCAGCGCCAGCCGCGTCGGCGGCAGCAGGCAGAACATGATCGCGGTGCCGCGCAGGATCTGCGGCCAGAACATGTCGTCGTAATCCGAGAGCCGCGTCTGGAAGGCGCTGAGGCCGAGGCCCACCGCGAACAGGGCAAAGCCCGCGGCGGTGAGCAGGCGGGCGTCGAGCCGGCGCTCGAGCTGGACGGCCAGCGGCGCGGTGGCGAGCTGGGCGAGGCCCGTGACCAGCATGATCGTGCCGATCTCCAGCGAATCGTGGCCGCGCACGAAGCCCAGGAACACTGGCATCAGGTAGACCGAGCCGTAGAGGCCGATGCCGAGCAGGAAGCTGAGCGCGCAGCTCAGGGCGAAGTTGCGGTCGGCCAATGCGCTGAGATCGACGATGGGCGTCTCGCGTCCGAGCACGCGTCGAACGAAGGCCGCGAGGCTGGCGGCGCTCAGCATCAGCAGGCCGAGCACCAGGCCGGAGCCCCAGCCGTACTGCGGCGCCTCTTTCAGCGCGATCTCGAGGGACGCCAGCGCCAGCGCCATCAGGATCAACGCCACGATGTCGAGGCGCCTTGCGTGGGCCGCGTCGGTCTTCTCGGCCGGCAGGAACCAGGCAGCCACCGTCGCGGCCACGATGCCCGGCCCGATGTTGATCAGGAACAGCCAGTGCCAGGAGTAGGTCTCGGTGATCCAGCCGCCGGCCAGCGGCCCGACGGTGGGCGCCAGGACGGCGAGGACGCCGGCCAGCGTGGTGGCGACGGTCTGCTGGCGCACTGGAAAGAGCAGGAAGACGGCGGTGAACACCAGGGGGATCAGGACGCCGCCGGCAAAGCCCTGGACGACGCGCCAGGCGACCAGCGCGGCGAAGCCGCCGCTGGCGGCGCAGCCCAGCGACGCCAGGCTGAACAGCGCGATGGCCGCCACGAACAGGCCGCGCATGGTGAGCACGCGCGTCAAGAGGCCGGTCAGCGGGATCGCGATCACCTCCGCGATAAGATAGGCGGTCTGCAGCCAGCTCATCTTCTCCGGCGGGATGTCGAGCGCTTCCTGGATGTTGGGCAGCGACGTGACCACGACCTGGATGTCGAGGATGGCCATGAACATGCCGAGCGCCATGGCGCCAAAGCCGAGCCATGTCCTCAGCGGTGTTTTCAACGGCCGAGCGCCTTGTTCTCGGCGCGGGTCCGCACCCACAGGACGGCAAGGTTCAGGATCGAGAAGACGATGGCGAACCAGACCAGGCCAAACGCGAGCGGCAGCACGAGGATCTCGCCGATCACGACCCAGTAGTTCGGATGGGACAGGTAGCGGTAGGGGCCACTGGCGATCAGCGGCTCGCCGGGAATGACGAGGATGCGGGTGGTCCAGCGTGGCCCCAGACTCATAAGCACCCAGACGCGCAATCCCTGCAGAACGATGAAGATCGCGAGCAGGAGAAGATCGGGCGTGAGGCTTTGTGTCAGCGCGAGAACCCAGAGCCCGGCCAGCCACAGCGTGTGCAGGGCCACGATCAGCTTGTAATGCTCCGGCGCTACTTCGACGGCGCCGCGTTCGAGAAGCCTGAGGGTGTTGCGGCGGGCGAGGAATAATTCGCCCAGGCGCTGCAGGGTGACGAACGCGAGGACAAGGACCGTCAGCGTCATGCGGCTCGCGCCAGGGACAGCGCGCCGCACGAGAAGCCCGGGCCCATCGCCGTGAGCACCGTGCGTGCGGGCATCCCTGCTGCCATGACCCGGTCGAGAACGAAGAGAACCGTGGGCGCCGACATGTTGCCACAGTCCGACAGCACGGCGCGTTCATGGTCGAGCGCGCCCTGGTCGAGGTGCAGCGTGCTTTCGAGCGCGGTGATGACCTTGGCGCCGCCGGGATGGCAGGTGAAGCGATCGACCGAGGCGCGCGCGATGCCCAGCCGCTCCAGGATGCCATCGATGGCCGGCCCGACGTTGCGTTCGGCGAACGGCGGGATGTCGCGGTCGAAGATCACGCCTAGGCCGCGCTCTTCCGTTTTCCAGCCCATGATGTCGAGCGTGTCCGGCCACATATGCTCGCCCGCGCCCTCGATCTCGGCGAGGCCATCCTGGCCGGTGCGCAGCACGCAGGCCGCCGCACCGTCACCAAACAACGCCGTCGCCACCATGTTGACCTTGGTGAGCTGGTCCAAGCGGAAGGCCGTGGTGCAGATTTCCACGGCCACCATCAGCACCGTCGAGCCCGGCCGTGCCCGGGCGAGGCGGCTCGCGATCGCAAGCCCGCTGACGCCGCCGGCACAGCCGAGGCCAAAGACGGGGATGCGCTCGACGTCGCTGCGGAACCCCAGGCGGCTTGCGACGCGGGCTTCGAGGCTCGGTGTTGCGATGCCGGTCGAGGAAATCGTCACGATCGTGTCGACCTCGGACGCCGCGCAGCCCGCCGCTTCCAGCGCCTTGCCGGCGGCGGCGACGAAGAGGTCCTGGGCGCCCTCCAGATAGGCGGCGGTGCGCTCGGGCCAGCCGACCGGTTCCAGATACCATTCGATCGGCTTGACCAGGTACCGCGACTCGATCCCGGTCGACCTGAAGATCCTCGCGATGCGGCCGAAGTCGGGCAGGCGGTGGGCGAACAGCTCCCGCGTGCGCTCGGCCGCCTCGGTCTGGGTCAGGCGATGCGGCGGAAGGGCGGTGGCGAGGGAGATCAGGTTCGTGCGATCGGTCATGGACAATGTTACCCCGTGGAGGGGTAGCGAAGCCCGCAAACGTGACCAAAAGGCGATGGCCTCGGTCACGTCATCGTGAGGATTAGCCTACGCCGGCGGGGCGACCGACAGGCCCTTGACCTTGTGACGCGCGATGAACTCGGCAACCATCCCCGACTTCTTGGCCTTCTCGACGAAGTCGGCAAGGAACGCCGCACCCGCGAGGTTGGCTTTGGCGGTCCCCATGGCCTGCTGCACAGCGGTGAACTTGCCGTCGAGGATTTTTAAGCCCGGCGCCTTCTCGACGTCCTTCAGAAGACCGGGACGCAGGCCCGCCAGAACTTCCAGCTTGTCGGACATGAATTTCTCGTAGGCGGCGTCGAGTCCGCTCACCTGCACCAGCGTGGCGTTCTTGATGTTGTTCACCAGCCAGAGGTCGTAGGCGCTGCGCGCCGAGACGGCGATGCGCACGCCCTTCTTGTCGACGTCGGCGATGGATTTGATGGGCGAGCCCGCCGGCACCATGTAGGTCGCCTCGATCTCGCAGTAGGCGGCGCTGAAGGCGATCTTCTCGGCGCGCTGCGGCTCGGCGCCGATCAGGCCGATGTCCCAGATGTTCTTGCCGACCTGGTCGCCCAGCTCGCCCGGCGTTTTGAAAGGCACGTATTGGACCGGCACGCCCAGCGCCTCGGCGGCGGCGCGCGCCATGTCGGGCGACACACCCACCGGATCGGCGTTCGCACTGCGGCCGGTGACCAGCAGGAAATTGGAGAGATTGATGCCGGCGCGCAGGACGCCGGTGGGGGCCAGTTCGGTTCGTGCTTTGTCGGTCATGGGCTCAGTCTATACTGAACAAAAGGGGGAATGAAACGCGCATGACCGCTGGCATCATCGTCGAGACCACGTCCGGGAAAGTGCGTGGCGCAGTGGAGCGCGGCGTCAGCGTCTTCAAGGGCATTCCCTATGCAGCACCGCCGGTGGGGCCGTTGCGCCTGCGGCCGCCGCGCAAGGTCGAGCCCTGGGTGGGCGTGCGCGACGCCGTGGCCTACGGCAACAGGTCGATCCAGAGCGAGAACGTCTTCGCCCTGCCGCCCGATCTCCTAAAACTCTTCACCCTCGGCGGCCGCGAGACGTGCGACGAGGATTGTCTCTATCTCAACGTCGGGTCGTCAGGTCTGTCGGGGGGCCTGACGGGCGCCAAGCGGCCGGTCCTGTTCTGGTGCCATGGCGGCGCCTTCATCACTGGTTCGGGCTCGTCGCCGTGGTCCGACGGCGCCAACCTCTGCCGCACCGACGATGTCGTGGTGGTCTCGTTCAATCACCGCCTGGGCGCGCTGGGCTATCTCCATCTCGACGACAGCGCCGGCGCCGATTCCGCCGGCGCCGGAACGGCCGGCGAGATGGCTATCGAGGCCGCGCTCGAATGGGTGCGG
>JAUXRT010000594.1 GCA_030681635.1 Reyranella sp. | reverse complement strand
GCCGCGCGCCATGGCCGGCAGGTAACGTAGCTTTTGCGCTTCGTTGCCGTAATTCAGGATCGGGCGGCAAGCCAGCGAATTATGCACCGAGACCGCGGTCGAGCAGGCGCCGTCGGCGGCGGCAATCTCGGCGATGCATCTCTCCCGGCTGGCCGAAGAAATAATAATCTGGTGCAGCGCACCGTTCGGTTTCATCAAATTATCGGACGCCTTCACCACCGGCAGCTCGATCATGCCGCAGAAGCGCAATCCCGACGCCGCCGAGCTGACGCGCGGCAAGACCGGCCGCATCGTCGGCGCCTTCGTGGCGCTCTGCACCATGCTGAAGGGCCTGCCGCTCACCTACGGCAAGGACATGCAGGAGGACAAGGAGCCGCTGTTCGACGCCGCCGACTCGCTGGAGCTGGGCGTGGCGGCGATGGCCGGCATGGCGCGCGACCTCAAGGCGAACCCGGCCCGCATGCGCACCGTGGCGTCGGCCGACTATTCGGTGGCGACCGATCTCGCCGACTGGCTGGTCCGCGAGATCAACCTGCCGTTCCGCCAGGCACACCACGTCACCGGTCGCCTCGTGGGCATCGCCGCCGACAAGGGTGTCGATCTCGACAAGTTGTCGCTGGCGGAGATGCGGGCCGTCGAACCCCGGATCGACCGTGGCGTCTACCGCGTGCTCACGGTCGAGGCCTCGGTCAAGGCGCGCAAGAGTCTGGGCGGCACGGCGCCGGCCAATGTGGCGCGCGCCGTCAAGGAAGCGCGGCGTCGTTTTCTGGGACGCAGCAAGGGATCGGCGCGATGAGTTTCTTCGAGTACCGCAACGGCGAGATGCACGCCGAAGGCGTGACGCTGGCCGCCATCTCGGCCCAGGTCGGCACGCCCTTCTATTGTTACTCGGCGGGTGCGCTGCGGGCGGCCTGGCGCGAATTCGCCGACGGCATCAAGGGCATGAACGCCAGCGTCTGTTACGCCATGAAGGCCAATAGCAACCTGGCCGTCATCCGCCTGTTCGGCGAGATGGGCGCCGGCGCCGACATCGTCTCGGTGGGCGAGATGCGCCGCGCGCTCGCGGCCGGCATTCCGGCCGAGCGCATCATCTATTCCGGCGTCGGCAAGAAGGCCTCCGAGCTCATGGAGGCGCTGCAGGCCAAGGTCGGCCAGATCAACGTCGAGAGCTCCGCCGAGCTCGAGACGCTGAACGCCGTTGCCGGCCAGCTCGGTGTCCGGGCCAACATCACCATCCGGGTCAATCCCGACGTCGATGCCGGCACGCACGCCAAGATCACGACCGGTCGCAAGGAGAACAAGTTCGGCATCGACATCGACCTCGCGCGCGAGGCCTTTGCGCTGGCCGGCCGGCTGCCCCATCTCAAGGTGGTGGGCGTGGCGATGCACATCGGCTCGCAGCTCACGTCGCTCGATCCCTACCGCGCCGCCATCGTGCGGGTGCGCGAGTTGATCGGCCAGTTGCGCGCCGACGGCCATCGCATCGACCGCTTCGACATCGGCGGCGGCCTGGGGATTGTTTATGCCGACGAGAAGCCGCCCTCGATCGCTGATTTCATGGCCGTGGTCGCCCGGGAAACCGAAGGTCTGGGCTGCGAACTCACCTTCGAGCCCGGCCGGCGCCTGGTCGGCGAGGCCGGCGTGCTGGTGAGCGAGGTCATCCTCGTGAAGCCCGGCGCCGCAAAGACTTTCGTCATTGTCGATGCGGCCATGAACGACCTCATCCGCCCGACGCTGTACGAGGCCTGGCACGATATCCTGCCGGTGCGCCAACCTCGCCAAGATGCCGCCACGATCCGCTGCGACATTGTCGGTCCGATCTGCGAATCGGGCGATTTCCTGGCACAGAACCGTGATCTACCCCCGCTGGCTGCCGGCGACCTCGTCATGATACGCTCGGCCGGAGCCTACGGCGCTGTCATGGCCTCCAGCTACAACAGCCGCCCCCTGGTGCCGGAAGTGATGGTCGATGGCACGCGATTTGCGGTCATTCGACCCAGACCGACGATCGACGAGATGCTCCTGGCGGAGCGGTTCCCGCCCTGGATGGAGCCAGTAAAAGCCTAACGAAAGGACGGCGATGGACGCCAGCCAGACCTCAACGATCGAAGCGCCGGGCCTGCGGCGCAAGATCGGTGTGGCGTGGGCGGCGCTTGCCTGGGAAGGCCTGTGGCCGCGCCTGGTGCCGATCCTGGCCTACCTGGCCCTGTTCGTGGCAGCAGCCCACCTCGATCTCTTTGCCGGCCTCGAACCCTGGACCCATACCGGCCTGCTGGCCGGGCTGGCGCTTGCCCTGGGCGGGCTCGCCTGGTGGGAACTCCGCGATTTTGCCTGGCCCGCGCGGGAGGATGCGATCCGCCGGCTCGAGCGCGACAGCGGCGTGCCGCATCGGCCGCTGGTGGCCGTGCAGGATCGCCTCGCCGCCGGCGAGGGCGATCCGATGGCCATCGCCCTCTGGGAGGCCCATCGTCGCCGCGAGGTCGAGCGCCTGGCTGGCCTCGGCAATAAGCCGGCCCATCCCGGGCTCGCCAGGCTCGACACCTGGGCCTTGCGTCTCGTGCCGGTGCTGCTGCTGATCGTGGCGGTCGCGAGCGCCGGCGGCTGGCGCGCCGATCGCATGATGGCAGCCTTCACGCCGGCCTTTCCGCCGCCCCCGCCGGTGGTTGCCAATCTGTGGATCGCGCCGCCTGCCTATACCGGCAAGCCGCCGATCTATCTCGACGTCGCCGATCGCGACAAGCTCCTGCGCGTGCCGGTCGGCAGCAAGCTGGCGGGCTTCGTCGACGATGTGCGCGGCCGCAAGCCGCCGCTGCTCGCGATCGACGGCAAGACGACCGAATTCGCCACCGTCGGCAAGGGCAAGTACCAGGTCGAGCAGGTCATCACCGAAGGCAAGCAGATCGCGCTGCAGGCGCGCGGCGACGAACAGGCGCGTTGGAAGCTGCACGTCATTCCCGATCTGGCGCCGACCATCGAGTTTGCCCGCCCGATGGCCGTCGACAAGTGGTCGACCAAGATCGAGTACATCGCAGGCGACGATTTCGGCGTGAAGGGCGTTCAGCTCCAGATCCGGCTGCACGGCAGCGTCCTGGGCGACGATGCGCTCAGCAGCGATGAGGAGCCCGAGGTCCTGCGCATCGACCTGCCGGTCGCCGGCAACGCCAAGAAGGTGGCGGACACCTTCGTGCGCGACCTCACGGCCCATCCGTGGGCCGGCCTGAAAGTCACGGTGATGCTGTTCGCGTCGGATGCCATCGACCAGAAAGGCCGGAGCGCCGTCGAGACCTTCCTGCTGCCCGAGCGTGTGTTCAACGATCCGACGGCGCGGGCGCTGATCGTGCTGCGCAAGGCACTGACGCGGGATCCCAAGGGCTACCGCACCGATGTCGTCGACGGCATGCGCATGGTCCAGACCAAGCCTGAGAGCTATCGCGAGGATCCGGTCGTCCAGCTTGGCCTGCGCATCGGCGCGGCACGGCTGGCCCAGAACGGCGACAAGGAGAACATCACGGAGACCCAGAAGCTCCTCTGGGATCTCGCCATGCGCCTCGAGAGCGGCGCCACCTCCGAGGCCGAGCAGGCGCTCGAGCAGGCGCGGCAGGAACTGCGCGACGCCATGCAGCGCCAGGCCGGCGACGAGGAGATCGAGCGCCTGATCCAGCAGCTCTACGACGCG
>JAUXRT010000589.1 GCA_030681635.1 Reyranella sp. | reverse complement strand
GGGCCCCTTTTTTGTTGCCGCTAAGGAGCTAAGGCGCCGCGCGGTGCAGAACGAATCCAAGTGCGCAATGACTGCCGTGCGGGCTCTCGCGCTTGATTACAAGCGCTGTCGCCCGCCAGCGCTTATGAAAGCGCTTTCTTGTGATAGTGGCGCTTCGCCTTTGCGCGGTTGCCGCAGGACGACATCGAGCACCAGCGCCGCTTGCCGGCGCGGCTGTCGTCGAGGAAGAGATAATTGCATTCCGGGTTGGCGCAGCGCCGCACCCGATCGAGGCGGGGGCCTGTCAGCAGGTCTCCGGCGGTCCACAGGACCGGCGCCAGCAGCGCCAGTGCCGTGCCCGACCTGACATCAAAATCCCAGCCATAGCCGCCGCGCTCGCGCTTCAGCGTCGTGCGGGCCGGCGCCTCCGACAGGGCCGCGTTCAGGCTCTCGACGTCGCGCGCCGCCGGGGCCTTGGCCTGCGCATGGGCATCGAACAGCCGATGGACCAGCTCGCGCAGCTCGATGGCGCGCTCGAACTCGCGCCGCGCCGGCGGCTTGGCGGGTTTCAGTCCCTCGTTGGCCACCGTCCAGGCGGCGAGGTCCTCGGGTGCGTTCAGCGTCTCGGTGGGGATGTCCTGTCCCCGCCAATAGCGCGTGTTGGCGAACTCCAGGCACAAGTCAGGGCGATTCATGGTCAGCACTTAATAACCGGTTGGGTGGTTGACAAGGCTGGTGTGTCAGAATAACCATATAACCAGTTATCAAGTTACAGGAGAATTCGATCATGTTCGACCATGTTTCCATCGGCGTCGCCGACATCGCCCGGACCCGGAAATTCTACGACGCCGCGCTGAAGCCCTTGGGCTACACGCTGCTCAGCGACGGCGAGAGTTCGCTGGGCTACGGCGGCAAGGCGGTCGGCCTGTGGATCGGCGCCAGCACCAAGCCGGTGACGCCCGATATGGAATCGGGCCTGCACTTCTGCTTCGTGGCGCCCGATCGCAAGGCGGTCGATGCCTTCCATGCCGCCGCGCTCAAGGCCGGCGGCAAGGACAACGGCAAGCCCGGCGTGCGGGCCGACTACAGCCCCAAGTATTACGCCGCCTTCGCCATCGATCCCGACGGCTACCGCATCGAAGCCTATTGCGGGAAGTAGGGTCCTGCCCAATGTAAGAGCGATGAAATTGCTCCACGTTGAAACGGCGACCGCATCCGACGAGACGGCGGCGATTGCCACGCTCACCCTGGCCTTCGCCGCCGATCCCATGACGCGCTGGAGCTGGCCCGACCCCGGGACCTATCTGGAGGCCTTCCCGACATTCGCCAGGGCCTTCGGCGGCGCGGCCTTCCTGAAGGGCGGCGCGCACCGCGTCGGGGGCTGCGCTGGCGTGGCGCTCTGGCTGCCGCCCGGCGTGGAGCCTGACGGGGAGGCGCTGGGCGCGCTGATGCAGAGCACGATCAAGGGGCCGGCCCTGATGGAAGGCGCCGGGATCATGCAGCAGATGATGGAATTCCACCCTCACGAGCCGCACTGGTACCTGCCGTTGATCGGCATCGATCCGCAGCATCAGGGCAAGGGCCTGGGCGGCGCGCTGCTCGATCACGCGCTCGCCCTCGCGGATCGGGACGGTGTCCCGGCCTATCTCGAATCTTCCAATCCGCGGAACATCGGCCTCTACGAACGGCACGGCTTCGAACGCCTCGGCCGCATCCAGAACGGCAGTTCGCCGACCCTGGTCCCGATGCTGCGAAAGCCGCCTCGTCGCGGGTGATCAGTCGGCCAGTAGAAGGGCCTGCCGGGTCAAGGCGCCGTCGGCGTCGCGCAGTTCGTGGACGATGGTGAAATGGTCCGCGCCGGCGATCGGCAGCAGCGCGCCCGGCAGATGGGCGGCGGCGCGCCTGCCGTGGAGGTGGCGGCTGTCTAGGACCAGCGGCGGCAGCTCCGCCGTGCCGTAGGTGATCAGCATCGGCTTGGCCACCATCGGCAGGCGCATCGGCGACAGCGTCTCGATCTCGCCGTCGCTGAGTTTCAGCTTTTCGTTCAGGTAGGTGTCGCGCACCGGGCCCAGCTCGTAGACGCCGGAGATGGCGAGCCCCGCGTGGACACGTCTGTGGCCGAGGCACATGGCCGTCAGGTGGCCGCCGGCCGACCAGCCCGAGAGCACGACCTTGCCCTCGATGCCGTGCGCACCGCCGTTGGCCGCCAGCCAGTCGAGCGCCGCGTTGATCTCGGCCACGATCTCGCTGAGCGTGGCGTCGGGCGCCAGCGTGTAACCGGGCAGCGCGCCCGCCCAGCCGCGGGCATGGAGGCCCGAGATCAGGTTGGCGAAGCCGTCCTTGCTGTTGCGCTGCCAGTAGCCGCCGTGGATGAACACGATGCAGGGCGCCTTCGGATCGGCGGCGGGGAACAGGTCCCAGGCGTTGCGTTCCTTCGGCCCGTAACGCAGGTCGAGATGCCGGGGATGAGCCTTGCGGAAGGCCGCGGACGCCGCCTCGCGGGCGGCGTTGAGTTCCGCGCTGTTCTTCACCGCCATCGTGTTGTTGTAGGCCGCGTCGCGCTCGGCGCGGCTCATCGTGCCCCAGTTCATCGGCCGCTCGCTCTAGAATCCGACCGCCGCACCGTCGCGGCGGCTCTCGGAGGCGCCGAGGTAGGGGCCGCCGTCGGGATAGCGCCAGATGATCTGGCTCGAGCCGAAGTCGTAGCTCGGCGCCTTGGTGCGCGTGAGCTTGTGGCCGCGCGCTTCGAGGCCGTTGGCGGTGTCGGCCGGCATATGCTCCTCGGTCCAGACCGTGCCGTCGGTCTCGTGCACGCGCCAGCGCGGCGCGTCGATGGCGGCCTGCGGGTTCTGGCCGTAGTCGACGATGCGCGAGAAGACCTGCATGTGGCCTTGCGGCTGCATGGCGCCACCCATCAGGCCGAAGGTCGCGACCGGGCGGCCGTCCTTGGTGATGAAAGCAGGAATGATCGTGTGGAACGGCCGCTTCTTGGGGCCGACCTCGTTGGGGTGGCCCTTGGTCGTGACGAACCCCGTGGCGCGGTTCTGCAGCGCAATGCCCGTGCCCGGCACGACGACGCCCGAGCCGAAGCCGGTGTAGTTCGACTGGATCAGCGACACCATCATGCCGGATTCGTCGGCGGTGCCGAGATAGATCGTGCCGCCGTCCTTGGGCGTGCCGGGGCCGAAGTCCTTGGCCTTCTTCGGGTCGATCAACTTGGCGCGGCTCTTCAGGTAGCCCTTGTCGAGCATCTGCTTGGACGTCACTTCCATGAAGCGCGGGTCGGCCACGTAGCGGTAGATGTCGGCGAAGGCGAGTTTCATCGCCTCGATGCGCAGATGCGTCATCTCGGGGCCGTCGGGATCGTGGCCGGCGACGTCGAAATTCTCGAGGATACCGAGCGCCATGCAGGCCGCGATCCCCTGGCCCGACGGCGGGATCTCATGCAGCGTCGTGCCGCGATAGCTGAGGCCGATCGGATCGACCCAGTCGGGCTTGTGGGCGGCGAGGTCTTCCTTGCGCAGCGCCCCGCCGGTTTCCTTGGCGTACTTGTCCATCGCCTCGGCAAGTTCGCCGCGATAAAAGGCCTCGCCCTTGCTCTCGGCGATCTTGGTGAGTGTCCTCGCCTGGTCGGGGAATTTCCACAGCTCGCCCGGCTGCGGTGCGCGGCCACCCGGCAGGAACGCCTTCATCCAGCTCTCCTGGCCTTTCAGCCGGTCGATGGCGCGGTCCCACTGGCGCGAGATCATGTAGGAGACGCGAAAGCCGTCATGGGCATATTTGATGCCGGGCTCGAACAGATCGGCGAAGGGCAGCTTGCCGTAGCGCTTGTGCAGTTCCATCCAGAGCGACACCGCGCCCGGCGTGGTGACGCTGCCCCAGCCGACGCTGGGCATCTTGGCCTGGCCCTCGTACTGGTCGGGCGTCATCAGCCCGGGCGAATGGCCCGAGGCGTTGAGACCCACCAGCTTGCTGCCGTCCCACAGGATGCAGAAGGCGTCGGCGCCGATGCCGTTGTTGGTTGGCTCGACCACGGTAATGGCGATGGCGGCGGCAATCGCGGCATCGACGGCATTGCCGCCGCGCGCCAGCATGCGCAAGCCCGCCGTGGCGGCGAGGTGCTGGGAGGAGGCGACGACGTTCTCGGCGAAGACAGGGAGCTTCTTGGACGCGTAGGGAAAATCGTACGAAAAAGACGGCACCTCGGAATCCTTTCTACTTCTTCTTTGCGGCCGCTATGGCCTCGATGCGGGCGAGAAGGCGCGGCGCCTGCAGGAACTCGCGATGCTCGGCATCGCTCTTGCCGAACAGGCGCGACAGATCGAACACGCCGGCGCCGGCAATCTCCCCCATCCGTCCCGACACGCTCACGCGTTCGCCGAGGCGAAGCGTTTTTAGCGCCGCGATGGCCGAGTCGGAAAGGCCCGG
>JAUXRT010000457.1 GCA_030681635.1 Reyranella sp. | reverse complement strand
AAGCCGTTGCGCTGGTACTCGCCGCTGTAAACTTTCAACTCGGCCTCGGTCAGCCACTTGTTGGCGGCAATTTCGGCCGCACTCGGCATCTTCTTGGCCACCGTCTCGGCCATGCCTTCGGCCAGATCCATGCTGTAATAGGTCGGCATCTTGGCCAGTTCCTCGGCGATCCTGCCTTTCAGCTCGTAGGGCTTGTTCGCTTTCCAGTCGGCGCTCTTGTGGTGGTAGTAGGCGCGCAGGAAATCGTGCACGCCTTGCTTGGCCTGCCACTGGTTGGCGTTGGCCTCGCGCGTCGACTGGTACCACTGGTAATGCTTGCGCGGGCGCGGCAGCGCCGCGAGGGCTGCGTGGAAGTCGGACGGCGGCGGCGCTGCGGGCTTGTCGGCGGTATCGAACGGCACGGCGGGCGGTCCGCCGAACGGCGCGCTCATCAGCACCATGCGCTTGAAAATGTCGGGCCGGACGAGGGCGTGGAACGAGGCGGCGGCGGCGCCGAAATCGTGGCCGACCACGGCCTCGGCGGTGCGATGACCCAGCGCATAGAGCACGCCGATCGCCTCGCGCAGCAGCATCATGACTCGGAAGGACGAGAGGTCGGCGTCGAAGTCGGCGCTCCAGCCGGTGGTGCGGCCGTAGCCGCGCTGGTCCGGCGCGATGGCGTGGTGGCCGGCGGCGGCGAGCGCCGGCAGCTGCTTGCGCCAGCTGTAGGCGATCTCGGGGAAGCCATGCAGCAGCAGTACCGCCGGACGGCCCTTCTGCTCGAACCCTGCCTCGAGCACGTGGATGTCGAGACCGTTGATGCCGGGCAGGATGCGGCTGCGCACGCCGGCGGGAAGGACGGAAGAGGGCAGCGGTTCCATTGTGCGATCCGTGTCTTGAGGGGCAGGACCGCGACCCTACGGCAACTCGGCAGTGCGAGGCACCTGAAACGTTCATTCAACTTAATGGTTGAATGTCGCTTCGGCATTCCTTATATTCAACCACATGGTTGAACAAAATCTCGATCGCGTGTTCCAGGCCCTGGCCGATCCCACCCGCCGCGCCATGCTGCGCCGTCTCAGCAGCGCGGAGCGGACGGTGGGAGAACTGGCTGAGCCGTTCGACATGTCGTTCGCGGCCGCGGCCAAGCATGTGAAGGTGCTGGAGACGGCGGGGCTGCTCAGCCGCACTGTAGAAGGCCGCACCCATCGCTGCCGCATCGAGGCGGGGCCGCTGGCCGAAGCCGACCGCTGGATCGCCTATTACCAACGCTTCTGGACGGGCCGCCTCGACGCCCTCGAGACCGCCCTGCTGCAGCACGCCCGCAAGACGAGGAAGAGGAGCCGCAAATGACCGACACCGACTATGGCCGCATGACCGCGCCGGCCGAGGTGCGCTTCGAGCGCCTGTTGCCCGGCCCGATCGGGACGGTGTGGGAGTTCCTGGTCGATTCGGACAAGCGCGGCCAATGGCTGGCCAGCGGGCCGATGGAGCAGAAGGAGGGCGGCGCGGTCGAACTGCGCTTCCAGCATCGCGATCTGTCGCCGCACAAGGTGGCGCCGCCCGAACGTTTCAAGGAGATGGACGAGAAGGGCCATGTCAGCCGCGAGCGCGTGCTGCGCGTCGAGCCGCCGCGGCTGCTCGTGATGTCGTGGGGCCCCTCGGAGGTGACGTTCGAACTCGTGCCCGAGAGCAAGGGCGTGCGGCTGATCCTGACCCACCGCAAGCTGTCCTCGCGCGCGGAGATGGTCCAGACCTCGGGCGGCTGGCACACCCATCTCGCCATCCTGGTCGAGCGCGCCAACGGCCGCGTGCCGAAGGCCTTCTGGACGGTCTTCGGCACGATCGAGCAGGACTATGAGGCGCGGATCCCGAAGTGACGATTACGGGTAGCGGTTACTGGGGGGCGGCGAGCTGCGGGCCGAAGTGGAGCTTCTCCTCGCTGAACACCAGCAGGCTGCGCGCCTTGGTCTCGCGGTCCATGCAGCTCGCGTGGCCGCCGCTGGCGGGTTGCAGGCCGTAGGACTGGCAGGCCTCGCGCGACTCCGCGGCGACGCGGGCATAGGCGCGCGCCATCGCGGGCTCGCCCCATTCCAGCGCGCGCTCGGCGTGCAGCAGGCAGTAGTCGTAGCCGGCCGTGTTCGGCTTCACGCCCTCTTCGCGGCAGATGCGCGACGCCTGGACCTCGGCCGATGCCGGCGGCACGGGCGGAGCCATAAGGCCGATCGCCGCGAGCACGACGATGCTGGCGAAGGCGATGCCGGCGTGGGTCTGGGTGTGGGTCATGGACGTTCTCCATCTCCCGCTGAATCACGGTACGAATGGATAACGTCCTGTGGCAGCACCAGGTTGCCAGCGGCTGCTCAGCCGGAATATCCAGCCAATTCAAGGACTTGGCTAGTAGCTCTTGGGCAGGCCCAGCACGCGCTCCGCGACGTAGCAGAGGATCAACTGTTCGCTGACCGGCGCGATGCGCGCGATCATGACCTCGCGCAGGAAGCGCTCGACGTGGAACTCCTTGGCGTAGCCGTAGCCGCCGTGCGTCAGGATCGCCCGCTCGCAGGCCTCGTAGGCCCAGCGCGCGCCCAAGTACTTGGCCGAGTTGGCCTCGGCGCCGCAGTCCTTGCCGTTGTCGTAGAGCCAGGCTGCCTTGAAGGCGAGCAGGTTGGCGGCCTCGAGCTGCATCCAGCTCTCGGCCAGCGGATGCTGGATCGCCTGGTTCTTGCCGATCGGCCGGCCGAACACGACGCGCTCCTTGGCATATTGCGTGGCCTTGGCCAGCGCGCACTTGCCGATGCCGATGGCTTCGGCGGCGATCAGGATGCGCTCGGGGTTGAGGCCGTGCAGCAGATAGTGGAAGCCCTTGCCCTCTTCGCCGATGCGATCTTCCAGCGGGACTTTGAGGCCGTCGATGAACACCTGGTTGGTGTCGATCGCCTTGCGGCCCATCTTGTCGATCTCGGTGATCTCGACCTTGGAGCGGTCGAGATCG
>JAUXRT010000556.1 GCA_030681635.1 Reyranella sp. | reverse complement strand
TCGGCCACATAGCTGGCGTCGAGCCGCTCGGGCAGTACGAAGTCGACTTGCAGCGTGCCGCACTGCCAGTCGCGGCCGATGGCGTCTCGCAGGACGAACTCGAGCTTGGGGCCGTAGAAGGCGCCTTCGCCGGGATTCATCACGAGATCGAGCCCGGCCGCCTTGGAGGCCGACTTGAGCGCGCCCTCGGCCTGATCCCACACCGCATCGCTGCCGGCGCGGACCGGCGGCCGGTCGGAGAATTTCACGAAATAGTCGGCGAAGCCCAGGTCGCGATAGACCTCGTCCAGCAGCTTGCAGAAGCGGATCGTCTCGCTCTCGATCTGGTCTTCGCTGCAGAAGATGTGGGCGTCGTCCTGCGTGAAGTTGCGCACGCGCAGGATGCCGTGCAGCGCGCCCGACGGCTCGAAGCGATGGCACGAGCCCATCTCGGCCATGCGCAGCGGCAGCTCGCGGTAGCTTCTGAGGCCGACGTTGAAGATCTCGACGTGGCACGGGCAGTTCATCGGCTTCAGCGCGAAGATGCGATGCGCCGGATCGGCCATGTACTCGCGATGGCCATCCTCGTTCTCGCTGAGATACATGTTCTCGCGGAACTTCTCCCAGTGGCCCGACTCTTCCCACAGCTTGCGGTCGACGAGCTGCGGCGTCTTCACCTCGACATAGCCGCCGGCCTCGAGCTTGCGCCGCAGGTAGCTTTCCAGCGTGCGCCAGAACGTCCAGCCCTTGGGATGCCAGAACACCATGCCGGCGGCTTCTTCCTGCTGGTGGAAGAGGCCCATCTCGCGGCCGATCTTGCGATGGTCGCGCTTCTCGGCCTCCTCAATGCGGTGCAGGTAGTCCTTCAGATCCTTGTCGGAGAAGAAGATCGTGCCGTAGACGCGCTGGAGCTGGGCGTTGTTCTTGTCGCCACGCCAGTAGGCGCCCGACACCTTGGTGAGCTTGAACGCCTTGCCGAGCTTGCCCGTCGAGGGCAGGTGAGGGCCAAGGCACATGTCGAGCCAGTCGCCCTGCTTGTAGACCGTGATGATCTCGTCCCTGGGCAGCTCATCGGCCCATTCGGCTTTGAACTTCTCGCCGTGCTGGACGAAGTAGTCCTTGATCCTCGCGCGGTCCCACACTTCGCGCTCGATCGGCAGGTTGCGGTCGACGATCTCGGCCATCCGCTGCTCGATCTTGGCGAAGTCGTCCGGCGAGAAGGGCTCGGCGCGCACGAAGTCGTAATAGAAGCCGTCCTCCGTCGAGGGGCCGAACGTGATCTGCGTGCCGGGATAGAGCTCCTGGACGGCCTGGGCCAGCACATGCGCCGCGTCGTGGCGCAGCAGCTCCAGCGCCTGAGGATCCTTCGACGTCACGATGCCGATCTTGGCGTCGCGGTCGACGACATGGGCAAGGTCGACCATCTTGCCGTCGACGCGCAGAGCGAGCGCGGCCTTGGCGAGGCCAGGTCCGATCGAGGCGGCGATTTCCGCGCCGCTCACCGGTTTGTCGAATTTCCGGACCGAGCCGTCCGGCAGGGAGATATTGATCATGGCAACCACCGCTTGAGAGTCCGAACGCGCCTCATCGGCCGACACAAAGCGTCGGTCCTAGACGGCCGGGAAGCGGCACAAACGCGCGCGCCCGGCCGAATCAAGTTCGGTCGGTGGTCGGGAAAGCCAGGAAGCTGGAGAACAGCCGGTCCATGGGCCCGGAGATAGTTGTGCGGCGCGCTTGAGTCAAGTTTGGCAGTCACTCGCGGGTGGCGCTCCAGCTGAAGCCGATGGCCGTTCCGTCGCGCTGGTAGGACCCGGTCAGCGTGTCCGGATCGCGCGATTCCAGGTGAAAGCTGCCCTTGGCGGGAAAGCCCAGGCCGTCGTCGGGCTGGCTGAATCGGCCGTACCAGACCTTGGCCTGGTACGACATGGTGCCGTTCAGTACGGCATCGCCGTCCTTCATCTTCCAGCGGCCGGCCAGGCTGGTGCCGTCGGCGTTGGCGTCGATGTCGATGAAGAGCGAGCCGCGGCACGGGCAGTCGGGGTTGGTGGGATCCTGCCAGGTGAGCCGCCAGGCGCCGATGAAGTCGTTCATGCCGCGGC
>JAUXRT010000538.1 GCA_030681635.1 Reyranella sp. | reverse complement strand
GCCCCTGTCAGGAGCAGCAATGCGGATAAGTCCGCAGCGGGTAGAGCGCCAATGTACCTATTTTGTTCCAAACGACAAGAGGGGAATTAACCCACTGTTCTAATTTACCTTATTGACACAAGTTCTAGCTATGTTCCCATGATTTTTTCACGGATTTGGGGAGATGCCGGCCCGCGCCTCGTCGCATTCGGCACAGCCCTCGCCGGGTCCGTGCAGAAACAGAAGCGGCTCCCGGCGGAGTTCCTCGACCGCCTGCCGGACGATGTCGCGGGCCCGGGCCAGCGGCCCGATCGCGGTACAGGCTTCCGGATGATCGCTGCGCACGCCGCCCGGAGCGACGCCGAGTGTGCGCAGCTGGTCGGCGACGTCGCGCTTTCGCACGTCAGTCCTTGGGCGGCACGAACATGTAGCCGACGCCGCGCACGGTGCGGATTGCCTCGGGGTGGGCTGCGTCCTTCTCGATCTTGCGCCGGAGCCGGGTGATCCTGAGATCGATGGCGCGGTCGAACACCTCCATCTCGCGATGGCCGACCGTCTCCAGCAGCCAGTCGCGCGCCAGCGGCCGGTTGGGATTCTCGGCGAAGAGTTTCAGCAGGTCGAATTCGCTGGCGGCCAATGCCTCCTCAGCCCCGTCGGCATCGACCAGGACGCGCTTGTCGAGGTCGAGGACGCGCCGGCCCATGCGCACGCGCGGGCCCGTGCCGGTCGTCACCGCGCCGCCGGCGCGGCGCAGCACGCTCTTGATGCGGGCCAGCAGCTCGCGCGGGTCGAACGGCTTGGGGATGTAGTCGTCGGCGCCGGTTTCGAGGCCGACCACGCGGTCGACCGTGTCGCCGGCCGCCGTCACCATGATGATGCAGACCTTGCCGCTCTTCTCGCGCAGCCAGCGGGCGATGGCGAAGCCGTCCTCGCCAGGCAGGCCGACATCGAGCAGCACCAGCGCCGGCAGCTCGCGCTCGACCATCCGGCGCAATCCGACGCCCGATTCGAAGCCCGTAACGCGGTAGCCCTGCTTGGTCAGATAGTCGAGCAGGAGCTGGCGCTGGGCCGGCTCGTCCTCGACGACCACAATATGCTGACGCTTGTCCATCGCTCCCCCGCTTTCAGCCTAGCACAGGCGGCGGCGAAGCAAGTGACGATCAGGGCCTGGACCTGTTGAACAATACGGCGCCATGGGCGCGGGCGAAGGCCTCGGTGCAGACTTCACCGGTGCGGCCGCGCAGCGCCGGGTAGAGTGCCTCCAACGCGGCCAGGGTGGTGTTCTCCTTGACGCGCACATGGTGGACGCAGACCGCCCCGTCGGGGCTCCAGCCTGCCTCGAAGACCTCGTCGGGGGAATTGTCGGGCGTCTGCACGCCATGGTCGTCGTACACGTCGATGTTCATGCCGTCCTTGGTCCATGGCCGGTCGGCACCGCCGTAATCGCCGCGCACCATGCGAACACAGGCCTGGTGCAGAGGGGCCAGCGCGGTGCCGTCGGCCGCCGAGGTCCAGCGGCGGTAGCCGAAGCGCGCGCACTTGGCGATCGCGCCCGCTGTGCAGCTCAGCTCAATGCCGTCCGGACCACCCTCGAGGGGAAAGCCCTGCCGGCGGCCGTCGGGACCGGCCGTGCAGAAGTTGGCCCAGGCGCCATCGGCGCCGGTTGCCTCCAGTGTGTGCAGCCAGACGGTGCCGCTGCGATCCCCGGGATCGGGCTCTACCGCGGCGATGCGGATCCGCACCGGCCGGCCGGCAAAGTGCGCATCGAGCGTCGCCCCCACGAGGTCGCGGCTGCGCAGGACACGACCGTCGGGCAGCACCGCCACGAACTCGGTGCCCTCGACCGTCACACGAGGCACGGGCTGGGGCGCGGGCTGGGCTGCGGCCGGCGCCGCAGCGGCGCACAGCAGGACAAGAAGGGCGAGGATGGGGCGGCGCATGGCGGGTGCTCCTGAAAGAGGAAACGGCCCGTCATGGAGGACGGGCCGTTCGCAGGATCGGTTAGCGGGTCTCGGCCGGCAGTTCGATCGCCTGGATCGTCAGCGTCGAGGAGCCGCCCGCCGCGCCGTTGTTGCCGCCACCGTGGGTGCCGCCGCCGTTGGTGGTGAAGCCGGTGGAGCCGCCGCCGTTGCTCCAGCCGTTCATGATGCCGCCGTTGGTCCAGCCGTTGACGTTGACGCCGTTGGGGCCACCGCCGTTCAGGGCGCGAAAGGCATGGGCCGGGGCGATGGTGGTGGCTGCCAGGGTGGCAAAGGCGGCGAAGGTGATGATGGTCTTGAGCATTGTCTGTCTCCCGTTTCGAGGTTTGACGGGAGCCGCTGCCTGCGGTCCGTCGATGGGAGGATCATGCCCGTGTCCCAAGTCGTGGCGGTGTCGCGCCGCCTGCCTTGATGTGCCGTGTGTATCGCGCGTTTGGGCCCGATCGTGTCGCCGGTGTATCGTCAGGCCCTGCCCGCGACTTCGACGATACAAAGCACCGGGCCCGCGACACACGGCCGATACATCGGGCTTCCAGCATGATCGACATGAACCAGTTGGACATCGCCGGCATCGATCCCAAGCGGGTCGAGCGGATCGTCACCGACCGGCTGGTGGAAATTCCCATCCTGCCCAAGCTGGTCGCCCTGCCGATTTTCGCGGTCGTGGCGGCGTCGCTCTATGCCGGGATCGCACCGCTCTGGATGTTCCTGCTGCCGGCCGTCATCTACCTCGTCTCGGTCTGGGGATCGTGGCGCGTGCAGGTCGCGCACAAGCGCGATCCCGGCGCCACGAGCCTGTCGGGCTGGCGCTGGCTCTACACCGTCACCGCCGTGCCCACGACCTTCGCCAACGGCCTGATGGGCGGCTTGTTCGCCACCCTGCCGGCCGACCAGGAGCGCACGCTCTGGACCTTCGCGCTCTGCCTGATCGGCGGCTGGTCGCCGTCGCGCGGGCTGGACGGCCGCACCTTCATGCTCGTCGCGGCGGCGGCCCTGCTGCCGATCTGCGCCGTGCTGGTCCTGGTCGATGGCAGCCGCCAGGCCATCGGGCTGGCCGGGATCGCCTTCGGCTTCTTCGTCATCATCAACCTGTTCGCGCACATCGAGCGCCGCCGCATGCGCGCGCAGATCGCGCGCGACCTCGCCGCGTCGGACATGTCGCAGACGCTCGACGA
>JAUXRT010000521.1 GCA_030681635.1 Reyranella sp. | reverse complement strand
CCGTCGCCATCCGGCGGCCGACCAAGTGGTCGCATCCCAACTGGTCGGCGCCCCGGGACTGTCGCGGGCTCTACCTCCACGACAAGGCCGCCGTAATCAATCCGCGCCCATGATCCACGGAACCACGAGCCGGTCGCCTCTAACCGTCGTGGCCCTCTGGCACGACCGCCGCACCAGCACCTGAAGTGCCCTCGTCTTGCGAAAGCGATGGGCTCTTGACCCCTCCGCCCCTACGGGGCACCTCCCCTGAAGACAGGGGAGGAGAAAGTTTTCATTCTCCTCCCCCGTAGTCGGGGGAGGTGGCCGAAGGCCGGAGGGGGTCAAGCCGCCACCACCAGCGTCGATGCCAACTGACGCACCGACTTCACCATGGCCATGGCGACCAGCTTGCCGGTCTTGCGGTTCTCCTCGCTGACGGCCACATCCTCCATGAAGGTGAAGCGGCCGAAGGCGCCCTTGGCTTCCAGTTCGACGATGTGAGTGGTGAGAGTGGGGTCGGCCACGATCACCACGCGCGTCCGGTCGAGGCCGATGCCGGCGATCGCGGCGGCGGCGGAAATGTTGACGTTCTGCGGATAGAGTTTGGCGCCCTCGCGCACCGGCCCGTCGAACACGGTGTGCGGCGCTTTCAAGGAATCGAGATCGACCAGCGTTTCCGCGATCGTGCCCTTCCAGGCCGACGGGTCCTTGCGCACGGTGACCGTGACGCTTTCCAGACCGCCGACCGCGGCGCTGCTCAATATGTCGAGCGCGCCGATGCCGGCCGAGGGCAGGATCAGGCGCTTGCCGCTGGCCTTGGCCGCCGCCAGCAGCCGGTCGAACAAGGCCGTGTCGGTGAAGGCGCCGACCGAGGTGACGAGAAAATCCGCGCCGCCTTCGAAAACGCGCTGGCCGTGTGTCCGCACCGCCTCATGGCCGGCGCATTCGGCGACGGCATCGAACTTGTGCGCGAAGAATCGGTCGGGCTCGTGCGTCAGGACGCCCCCATGATCCTTGGCATCGCGCGGCCGTCGCACCAGCACGGACACGAGGTCGATATTCTCCAGGCCGGCCGCTTCGACATGCTTGCCGATCGCGCCATAGCCGATCAGGCCGAATTTCACGAGAGCCGGGCCTCCACCCACCGCGCCCAGGTGACGAGCTGGTCGTCGCTGCCATGCTTGCCGATGAGCTGCACCGACAGCGGCAAGCCGAACGGTCCCGCGTTGAACGGCAACGCAATGCAGGGTGTGCCGAGCAGGGTCCAGAAGCGGTTGAAAATCGGATCACCCGTGTTGCCGAGGCCAGAAGGTGCCTCGCCCTTGGCCGAGGGCGCCAGCAGCAGGTCGAACTTCTCCCAGGCATCGGCGAGCTGGCCCACGGCCACCCGTTTGCGCTTCTTGGCATCGGCATATTGCCGGCGATTCACGGCATCGCCGTCGACCATTACAGCCTTCATGATTGGCGAGAAGAGATGCGAGAAGCGCGCGCGTTCCTTGGCATAGGACTGCGTCGCCTCTTTGGTCATGATGCGGTTCTGCGCCTGTACCAGGCCGGTCCACGAGTCGGGCGCCACCCATTCGCGCACGCGGGCGCCGGCCGCACGCAGGGTGCGCACCGCCTCCAGCATGTTCTTCTGATTGTATGGCTCGGCCACGTCCCACCACGGCGTGCGGATCAGGCCAATGCGCGGCGCGCGGCTCGGCGGATCGGCGGGGGCATGGCCGTAGGCGGCGCGGATCAGGGCGAGGTCGTTTGCCGTGCGCGTGAAGAAGCCCAGCGTGTCGAGCGTCTTGGCGTAGGTCTTGACGCCGGTCATGTCGGCCCAGCCGTAGGTGCCCTTGTAGGCCACCACGCCGTTGAAGGCGCCGGGTCGGATCACCGAACCTGCAGTCTGCGTGCCGTAGCCCACCGGAGTCATGCAGTCGGCGACCGCCGCCGCCGAGCCCGACGAGGAGCCGGCCGGCGTGTGGCGCAGATTGTGCGGATTGTGGGTCTTGCCGGCATGGCCGCCGGCGAATTCCGTCGTCACGGATTTGCCCAGCACGATGGCGCCGGCCTTCACGAGCTGTGTCACGCAGGCCGCGTCCCTGCCCACGACATGGTCGCGGTAGATCGGCGAGCCGCAGGTGGTGGGCATGGTTTTGGTCGAGATGATGTCTTTTACGGCGAGCGGGATGCCGTGCAGCGGCCCGACCGGCCGGGCGCGCTTGTCGAGCATGTCGGCGCGCTTCAAGGCGCTCTCGGCGTCGAGCGCCTCCCAGGCGTGGACCTGGCCCTCCCGGTGCTCGATGCGGTCGAGGCAGGCCTCGACGAGATCGCGCGCCTTCAGCCGCTTCTGGGACATGCGCAGCACGGCCTCGCTGGCCGACAGTTTGTTGGGCGATTTCGCCATGCGTTCCTCCCGGGGTATCGTCGGCGGCATGATGACCGAGCCCCGGTCGAAAACATAGCGCCGGAAAGGTAGCCATGAGCACACCCTTCGCCGTCCGAAAGATCGGCCACGCCGTGGTCTATGTCAGCGACCTTGAGCGTTCCAAGCGTTTTTATACCGAGGTGCTGGGCTTCAAGGTCTCGGACGTCTATCCCGGCACGATGATGCCGGGCGGCATGGTGTTCCTGCGCTGCAATGGCGATCACCATTGCCTCGCCCTGGTCGGCGACCGCGCCCCCGAAGCAGGGCCCGACAAGAGCCTGCACCATCTGGCGTTCGAGCTTGCCACGCTCGACGAGGTTTTCCGCGCCCGCGACCACCTGAAGGCGCATGGCGCCAAGTTGACCTATGAGGGCCGCCGCCGCGCCGGCTGCCAGGTCGCGGTCGAATTCCTCGACCCCGACGGCCATCATCTCGAACTCTACTGGGGGGTCGACCAGATCGGCGCCGACGACCGTTCGCGGCCGTGGGAGGAATGGCGCCAGACCATGACCCTGGAAGACGCCGTGCGCCACGCGCCGCCCGGCCAGGACACCACCCTGCAGGACAAGGCGCTGCGCGCGCGTCTCGAAGCGGGAACCGACCGACCCTAGGAGGCCTCATGTCCACAAGCGTGATGTTCCACGACGGCAATCGCCGTCTGCAGGACGAGTTCGACAGCCGCCGCATCTCCGACCGCCTCGAAGAGAAGCTGACGCGCTTCGAATTCACCGAAGGCGATCGCGCTTTCATCGAGGACGCGATGTTCTTCTTTCTCGCCACGGCCGATGCCAAGGGCCAGCCGGACTGCTCCTTCAAGGGCGGGGCGCCGGGCTTCGTTCGGATCGTGGGCGCCAATGAACTCGCCTTTCCCGACTACGACGGCAACGGCATGTTCAAGAGCCTGGGCAATGCTCTGGTCAATCCCGCGGTCGGGCTGCTGTTCATCGACATGGGCGAGAAGCCCCGGCGGCTGCGCGTCAACGGCGAAGCCCACGTGAGCCGCGACGATCCGCTGATGCAGAAATTCGCCGGGGCCCAGCTCCTGGTTCGGGTCAAGGCGCGCGCGATCTTTCCCAATTGCCCGCGCTACATCGTGACGCCGGGCACGGCGGAGGCGTCGAAGTACGCACCGCGTCCCGGCCACGAACCGCCGGAGCCCGCCTGGAAGGGTTTCGACGACTTCAAGGACTACATCCATCCCCGGCAGAAGACGCCCGACGGAGAGTGACAGAGTGAGTAACCAAAGTGAGTAAGCGGTTTGCCATCATCGGCGCGGGCATGTCGGGCATCCTGGCCGCCATCAAGCTGAAGCAGCGCGGCATCGAGGATTTCACGATCTACGAGAAGGCCGGCCGCCTCGGCGGCACGTGGCGGGACAATACCTATCCCGGCCTGTCCTGCGACGTGCCGAGCCATGTCTATGCCTATTCCTTCGAGCTCAAGGGCGACTGGACGCGGCGCTTCTCGCCGGGCGCCGAGATCCAGCGCTACTTCGAGGGTGTGGCCGAGAAGTACGGCATCGAGCGGCACATCCGCTACAACAGCGAGATCACCCACGCCGAGCATGTCGACGGCCGCTGGCGCC
>JAUXRT010000504.1 GCA_030681635.1 Reyranella sp. | reverse complement strand
GATGGTCGAGAGCCGGTGCGCGATCACGAAGGTGGTGCGGCCCTGCATCAGGGTTTTGAGCGCCTTCTGGATGCGGGCCTCGGTGAGCGAATCCAGCGCGCTGGTTGCCTCGTCCAGGATCAGGATCGGCGGATCCTTGAGGAGTGCACGGGCGATGGCCAACCGCTGGCGCTCGCCGCCGGAAAGCGTGGTACCGCGTTCGCCCACCAGCGTGTCGTAGCCCTGGGGCTGGCGCATGATGAAGTCGTGCGCCTCGGCGAGCTTGGCCGCCTGTTCGAGCTCGGCCTGGGTGGCGTCGGGCTTGCCGATACGCAGGTTGTCGGCGATCGAGCGGTAGAACATCGTCGAATCCTGGAACACCACGCCGATGTTGCGGCGGAGCGATTCCAGCTTGATGTCGCGGTGGTCGATCCCGTCGATCCGGATCACGCCCGACTGCGCGTCCCACATGCGATGAAGCAGCGACAGCGCCGTGCTCTTGCCGGCGCCGGTCGGGCCCACGAAGGCCACCGTCGAGCCGGCCGGCGCCTTCAGCGAGAAATGGACCAGGGCCGGCCGCTTGCCGTCGTAGGAGAAGCCGATGTCGTCGAACTCGACGTCACCCCTGGCCCGCCCGATGTCGATCCCGTTGGGCTTGTCCGGCACCGTCGACTGCGCATCGAGGACGCGGAAGAAGTCGCCCAGCGACGGCATTTGGAAGAAGACGCGGCTGACGAAGCCCGAGGCCTGGTCCATGCGGCCGATCAGCATGGTGGCGAAGCCCATGAAGCTCACGATCTCGCCGACCGTCGCCTCGCCCTTGATATAGAGCCAGGTCCCGAGCACGAAGATCGAGATCACGGTGATGGTCGAGGCGGCGCGGGTCATCACCGACAGCAGCGCCCACCAGTTCAGCACCGGGAACTGCGCCGCCAGCGTCTGGCGGATGATGCGGTGCATCTCGCCGGTCTCGGCGCCCAGCCGCACGAAACTCTGGATCAGGTGGATGTTGCCGAGCGCATCGCCGGCCCGGCCGGCGAGCTCGCTGTGCAGGTCCTCGACCTTCTGCTGCAACTGGTCGGTGCGGCTCACCACCCAGATATTGGCCGCCGCGAAGAACAGGATCAGCACCAGCAGCAGCAGGCCCAGCCGCCAGTTCATGAACAGGCTGAGCGGCAGCATGATGAACAGCGCCACCAGGGTGGCGAGGTTCTCGCGGAAGAACGACAGCCAGATGCCGAACAGATTGTCGACACCGGTCAGCATGATCTTGATCAGGCGGCCGGAATGCTGGGTATTGTGGAACGAGAACGGCAGCACCAGCAGATGCTCGAAATAGGTCGACATCGCGCCCAGGCGACGGCGGTGGGCCATGCGATCGGCCTGCAGCGAAACCACCATGTTGGCGGCGATCCCGCCCAGTCCGACCACCGCCCAGAGAGCAAGGATCGACAGCGCGTCCCGCCACAGGACCTCGACCGGCTTGTTGCGCGCGTTGGTCAGGAGATCGATCACCTGGCCGAACAGCACCGGCTCGTAGAACTGCAGGCCTGCCACCGCCACGTTGGCGATGGCGAGAACAATGGCGAGCCCCTTCTCGGCCCGCAGCAGTCCGATCACCCGACCGTAGACGCGGAAGAATTCCATCGACCGCTGTCACCGCGGGCGGGCTGAGCCCGCCCTCATGTCATGGTCTTCGGGACCGCGAGCCTCCGGCTCGCTCATGATCACGAGGCGAGCCGGAGGCTCGCGGTCCGGATGAGCATGAGTGCCAAGCGGAGATCGAATTTCAACCACCAGCGGTCTTTTCGCCGAGGAAGCGTTCGACGGTCTTCACGAAGAAGCTGACCCCGAACGGGATCGCCATGTCGTTGAAGTCGTAGCGCGAGTTGTGCAGGCCCGCGCCGTTGCCGTCCTCGCCGCCATTGCCGAGCCAGACCATGGCGCCCGGCACCTTCTCCAGCATGTAGGAGAAGTCTTCCGCGCCCATGCTGGCCTGCACATTGTCGCGCACGCCGTTGGGTCCGCAGACGCCGGCCGCCACATCGATGGCGAAAGCGGCGCGCTGGGCGTTGTTGATCGTCGGCGGATAGCCGTAGCGGTATTCGACATCGATCTTCACGCCGTACATCTTGGCCGCGCCCTCGCAGATCTCGCGGATGCGCGCCTCGATCAGCTTGCGGGCCTCCGGCGTCGTGGTGCGCGTCGTGCCGCCGACATGGGCGTCGGTCGGGATGACGTTGTAGGCCGAGCCGCCCTTGACGAAGCCGACGGTGACGACCGACGAGGCGAACGGGTCCATGTTGCGGCTGACGATGGTCTGCAGCGACAGCACGAGGTTGGCCGCGACGATCAGCGGATCGAGGCTGAGATGCGGATGCGCGGCATGGCCGCCCTTGCCGGTGATGCGCAGGTCCCAGCGGTCGGCCGCGGCCAGCAGCGGGCCGGGTTTGGTGGCGATCATGCCGAGCGGCAGGCCGGGCTTGTTGTGGATGGCGAACACCGCATCGCAGGGGAATTTCTCGAACAGGCCGTCGTCGATCATCGCCTTGCCGCCGCCACCGCCCTCTTC
>JAUXRT010000448.1 GCA_030681635.1 Reyranella sp. | reverse complement strand
AGTCGGCCGTTCCTTCAAAGGCCCTGCATCGAGAGAGAAGACCATGACCAGCAACAAGACCAAGATTTTCATCGACGGCCAGCACGGCACCACCGGGCTGCAGATCCTCGACCGGCTCAAGAACCGGCCCGACATCGAGCTGCTCGAGCTGCCGATGGCCGACCGCAAGGACCTGGGCAAGCGCGCCGAGATCGCCAAGGCGTCCGACATCACCGTCCTCTGCCTGCCCGATGCCGCGGCCAAGGAGCTGGTGGCGGCGATCGGAGACTCCGACACGGTCGTGATCGACGCCTCGACGGCGCATCGCGTGGCCGACGGCTGGACCTACGGCTTTCCGGAACTGGCCAAGGACCAGCGGCAGAAGCTGCTCGACTCCAACCGCATCAGCAACCCGGGCTGCTACCCGACCGGCGCGATCGCGCTCATCCGGCCGCTGGTCGACGCCGGCCTCGTGCGCGCCGACTCGACGCCCGCCGTGTTCGGCGTGTCGGGCTACACCGGCGGCGGCAAGGAACTGATCGCCGTCCACGAACAGCCGGGCGTCGAGCCGTTCGGCCTCTACGGGCTGGAACTCACGCACAAGCACGTGCCGGAGATGAAGAAATATTCCGGCCTCACGCACGCGCCGCTGTTCGTGCCGTCGGTCGGTCACTATGCCCAGGGCATGCTGATCACCGTGCCGATCACGCGCGACATCACGACGAAGCAGGTCACGGCCAAGGACGTCCACCAGGTGCTGAGCGACTACTATGCTGGCGAGACCTTCGTGCCGGTGCGGCCGCTGGCTGACCGCGCATGGCTGGAGCGCGACCGCTTCCTGCGCGCCGACCGGCTGATCGACACCAACACGATGGAGCTCGCGGTCTATGGCAACGACGCCGAGGGCAACGTGCTGGCCGTGGCCTCGCTCGACAATCTCGGCAAGGGCGCGTCGGGCGCCGCCGTGCAGTGCATCAACCTGAAAACCGGAGTCGACGAGGCGACGGGCCTCGCCGTCGCCTGAGGGCCGTCGCCTGACCGTGAGCCCCGGGACGCCGATGCTGCGGCAGGCCGCGGCGTCGGATGCCGCGGCCGTGCGCGCGCTCGTGCGTGCCGCCTACGCCAAATGGGTGCCGCTGATCGGCCGTGAGCCCAAGCCGATGGGCGCGGACTATGAGAAGGCGGTGGCTGCCCATCGTGTCGACCTCGCGTACCTCGATGCCACGCTGGCGGCGCTGATCGAAACCATCGACGGCACCGACCACCTGCTGGTCGAGAACGTGGCGGTGGCGCCTGGCTTCCAAGGGCAGGGTCTCGGCCGCTTCCTGATGGCGCACGCCGAGCGGCTCGCGGTGGCGCAGGGCCATGCCGAGATCCGCCTCTACACCAACCAGCGCTTCGCCGAGAACATCCGGCTCTATCTTGCGCTGGGCTACCGCATCGACCGCGAGGAGGAGTCGGCGCTCGGCGTCACGGTCTATATGAGCAAGCCCGTTTCCGCGTCCGATGGGACGGCATTGTAGGCCGGCATCGAGGCGACTAGGCTCCACTCTTTCAACCAGAGAGGGAGGCGGGCGATGCGATACGGAATGTTGAGTGCCGCCACGGCGGCGGCTCTGGCCTTGGGCGTCCCGGCGGCGCAGGCCCAGTACAGCGACGGCACCATCAAGATCGGCGTGCTGAACGACCGCTCCGGCACCTACGCCGACCTCTCGGGCCAGGGCTCGGTGTGGGCGGCGCGCAAGGCGGTCGAGGATTTCTGCAAGACCACCAAGTGCCACGACAAGATCGAGATCGTGGCCGCCGACCACCAGAACAAGCCCGACGTCGGCGCCAACACCGCCCGCCAGTGGTACGACGTCGACAAGGTCGACGTGATCGTCGACGTGCCGACCTCCTCGGTGGTGCTGGCGGTCCACAAGATCACCCAGGAGAAGAACAAGGTGATGCTGGTGTCGGGTGGCGCCTCGTCCGACATCACGGGCAAGGATTGCACGCCCAACACCATCCACTGGACCTACGACACCTGGGCGCTGGCCAACGGCACCGGCCAGGCGATCGTCAAGACCGGCGGCGACAGCTGGTTCTTCCTCACCGCCGATTACGCCTTCGGCCATGCGCTGGAGCGCGACACCGAGGCCGTCGTGGTCAAGAACGGCGGCAAGGTCCTGGGCAAGCTGCGCCATCCCTTCCCGACCCAGGATTTCTCGTCGTTCCTGCTGCAGGCACAATCCTCCAAGGCCAAGATCATCGGCCTCGCCAACGCCGGCGCCGACACGACCAACGCCATCAAGCAGGCGGCCGAATTCGGCATCGTGGCGGCCGGCCAGAACCTTGCAGGCCTGCTGGTCTTCATCACCGACGTCCATGCGCTCGGCCTGAAGGCGGCCCAGGGCCTGATCTTCACCGAGGCCTGGTACTGGGACGGCAACGACAACAACCGCGCCTTCGCCAAGGAGTTCGGCCCCGACAACAAGGGCAACATGCCGACCATGGTGCAGGCCGGCGTCTATTCCGCGGTCACGCACTACCTGAAGGCAGTGCATGAGCTGAAGTCGGACGCCGACGGCGCCGCCGTGGTCGCCAAGATGAAAGCGCTGCCGACCGAGGACAAACTGTTCGGTAAGGGCACCATCCGCGAGGACGGCCGCAAGATCCACGACATGTACCTGTTCGAGGTCAAGAAGCCGGCCGACAGCAAGGGTGCGTGGGACTACTACAAGGTGCGCGCCACCATTCCCGCCGCCGAGGCCTTCCGCCCGATCGACCAGGGCAACTGCCCGCTGGTGAAGAAGTAACGCCGGCTCTCCCGGCCGCGCGGAAGTCTTTCCGCGCGGCCTGCGCCGCCGGGATCGCCTTACGGCGGATAGCTGCTCCAGACGGCGGCGACGACCATGGCCGTCGACATCGACAGCATTGGCTTCTGAAAAAGCATCATGACCAAGGCGCCGGCGGCAAGGGCAGCCGCCTCGCGCAGCGTTCCCCGGGCGAGAAATCCGGCCACGATCGCCACGATCACCGACGTCGAGAGACTGTCCAGGAAGCGCTGGACGCGTTTGGTCTCGGGCACCCGCGCCATGATGACGGGCCCCAGCGTCCGCGTTCCAAACGTCACGCCGGCCGCGACGGCAATCGCAATCCAGGGCGCGAGATCAGCGCTCACGAGTAACTCCGGGGATGGCAACTCCAGCGATCCCGCCCGCCAGGGCGCCGGCGATGACGTTCCAGCCATGCGGCAGCAGCGACAGCGTCACGACGGAAACGAGGGCGGCGACGCCCATGGGGAGAAGGTTGCTCGCGCGCCGGGCGGGTGCTGCGACCACAGTGACGAAGAAGGCCGCCATCGCCACGTCGATGCCGAAGCGGGACATGTCCTTTTCGCTGCCGCCGATGAAGGCGCCCAGCGCGGTGGTGGCATTCCAGGACAGCCACATGACGAAGCCGCCGCCCACGAGGATGCCGAGGTCTTTCGATCCGGATTGCCGCGCCGATTGCATGTCGGCGAAGTTCGCATCGCTCAACACGAACGCGCTCAGGAGGCGCTGCCGCATCGGCAGCGCATTCAGGAGCGGGGCCAAGGCCGCGCCGAAGATGAAATGGCGGGCGTTCACGGCCAGCACCACGAAGGCGATGGAGAGCAGGGGCAGCGGCTGCTGCCAGAGCTGCAGCATCGCGAATTGGGCAGCACCCGCGTAGACGATCGCGCTCATCGCCACGATCTCTGCCATCGACAGGCCCGCCTCGACGGCGGCCGCGCCAAAGGCGATGCCGAAGGGCACGCCGAACAGCGCCACCCACGCCATGCGCCTCATGCCGGCCTTGAACCCCTCGAACGTGAGCATCGAAACCCGTCCCGTCGCCCTGTGTCGGCCTTGTAACCTCAGCTCAGGTTAGGCCTCAAAGTCGATTGCGAGTCAACCCCGGGAGTGGTTAGAAGGACCATGGGTTACGCTGATGGATATCCGGTTCGGCTGCTGGGCGGCCGGCTCGCCCTGGATTTCGTGAATACGGCGGATTGGACGACGGCGGGAAAGGTCGTCCACGAGAAGCTAGGATCGCTGGACGATCTTCGGGTCTGGGCGGTCGAAGCGGGGCTCAAGACGCTGGCGTTTCCGGATGCCCTGGACGAAGTCCTTCGGCTTCGCGCCTCGATGCGGCGGGACTTTTTGCGCCTGATGGACTCTGTCGCCGCCGGCCGGTTCAAGCCGGTCCTCAGGCGATCGTCTGCGCGCGCGCCGTTGCTCGCCGCGATCGAGGCCTCCGCCGCGGCGCTCCTCGTCGATCGGGGCGATGCCATCAGGCTGAAGTGCTGCCCGAGCGAGGCGTGCGGATGGCTGTTCGTCGATGAAACAGGAAACTCGCGGCGTCGCTGGTGCTCGATGGCCTCGTGCGGCAACCGGACGAAGGCACGGCGGCACTACCTCAGGGCCACCGCGCGCGCGTAGGGCTGCCACTTCTTTCGTGATGCCATACGGGAGAAAATCCTTCTTCCCGCATCGCCGTCCGTAACTGTTTTCGCTTAATTGCCCAGGATCGATTGTGCTGGCGGGAAGGACTTTCTATCTGTCCCCGGCAACATTCCCGATCTTCAGCAAGAGTAACCCCGACATGACCTCGCCTTCGTTCGACCGCCGCGCTTTCGTGTATGGCGGCGCAGCGCTACTTGCGTCCTCGATGGCAGGGGTGCGCGCGCAGACGGCCCGGGTTCCGGTGCGTGTCGGCAACATTCCCATCGTCGGCGCGGCGCCGATTTTCGTCGTCGACAAGGAAGGCTGGGCCAAGGAGGCCGGGCTCGACCTCGCGCTCACGACGTTCCAGTCCGGGCCCAATGCCATCCAGGCGCTGGCTTCGGGCACCATCGACGTCTACGTCGCGGGCATCGCGCCGCTGGGCGTCGCGCGCTCGCGCGGCATCGACGTCAAGGTCGTGGCGGCCACGGCGACCGGCGAGAACGTGTTCGTGGGCGGGCCGCGCCTCGTTCAGCATTTCGCCCCCGGCGTCGCGCCGGCCGAAGCTTTCAAGCGTTTTCGCGCGGCGACGGGCAAGCCGGCGCGGCTTGCCACCCAGCCCGCCGGTTCGGTGCCCAACACGACGCTGCAGTACTGGCTGTGGGAAGTGATCAAGGCCAACCGCGACGACGTCGAAGTCGTGGCCATGGGCATCGATGCCACGCAGCAGGCCGTGCTGGCCGATGCCGTCGAGGGCGCGATCGTGCGCGAACCGGCCCTCACGATCATCCAGAGGAACAACCCCGGCATCAAACTGCTGGAAGTCGGCGACAGGCTGTTTCCGGGCCAGCCCGGCACCGTCGTCGGCGTCTCGGGTGCCTTCCTCGCCAGGCATCCGGCGGCCGTGCAAAGCCTGGTCGATGCGCTGGTGAGGGCGGGCGATTTGCTGACGCACGATCCTGATCGGGCAGCGCCTGCCGTCGCGGCCAATCTCGGCAAGGGCATCGTCGAGCTCGAGATCATCAAGACGGCGCTGAAATCGCCGGCCACGAAATTCGTCATCGACCCGCGCGAGGTCATCGGGCCGGCCAAGGCGATGGAGGCCTATCAGGTCAAGCTCGGCTCCCTGAAGGAGGCCGCCAATCTCGACGACCTGTTCGACGTGCGCTTCTTTGAGAGGACGCGGCGGCCGGGCTGACGGTCATATATCACCTCACCCTGAGGAGCGGTCCGCAGGACCGCGTCTCGAAGGGTGGGCTACAAACATGCTCGCGGCCCATGCTTCGAGTAAGGCGCATGTGAATGCGCCGGGGCCACTACGTGGCCTCCTCAGCATGAGGTTTATTAGAGAGACAGACCTAATGGCCCTCACTGAAACCACCACCCTACCCGCATCGTCCGGCATAAGCCGCGCGCGCCTGGGCGCACTCGGCTCGATCGGCCTCGGCGCCGCGGGTCTGCTCACCTTCCTGCTGATCTGGGAGGCGGTGCCGGCGCTGGGCCTCGTCAATCCGATGATGCTGCCGGGGCCGACCGACATTCCGGCAGCCTTCCGCAGCGAATTCGCCTCGGGCATGTGGTTCGGGGCCGTGCTGGGCAGCCTCAGCCATTACATGCTGGGGCTGGTTCTGGGCGCGGCGCTGGGCATTGCGCTGGGCGTGGTCACCGGCATGTCGCGGGTGGCCGAGGATCTCACCGCCTGGGTGGTGCGCGTGTTGCGGCCGATCCCCGGCCTCGCCTGGGCGCCCTTCGCCATCATCTGGTTCGGCGTCACGCCCACGGCCGCGGTCTTCATCATCACCATCTCGGTCTTCTGGATCGTGTTCTTCGCCGCCCACGGCGCGGTGCGCGCCGTCGACCGAGATTTGCTGGAAGTGGCCGAGGCGTTCGGCTTCCGCCGCGCGCACGAGAAGCTGCTAAAAATCTACCTGCCGGCGGCGATGCCCGGGATCCTGGTCGGCCTGCGCACGGCGCTGGGCCAGGCCTGGATGGCCGTGGTGGCGGCGGAGATCTTCGGCGTGCCGGGCCTCGGCCATCGCATGATCGAGGCCTCGGCGCTGCTCGCGACCGACATCGTGGTCGTCTACATGCTCACCATGGCCGCGCTCTACGGCATGCTCGATTCCCTGTTTCTCGTCACCCAGAACTGGTTGCTGCGATGGAAAGCGTGATCGCCCACGTGATCGATATTAGGGGCCTGTCGCTGGCCTTCGAGCGCGACGGCCGCCGCACCGAGGTGCTGCGCGGCCTCGACCTCGCCATCCCGCGCGGCGCGTTCGTCGCCATCGTCGGCGCCTCGGGCGTCGGCAAGTCGACGTTGCTGCGCGTGCTGATCGGCCTGGCCAAGGCGAGCGCCGGCAAGGTCGCGGTTTCCACGACCTCGGCCGCGCGCCAGCCTGTCGCGTTGGTGTTCCAGGATTCGCGCCTGCTGCCGTGGCGGCGCGTGGTCGACAATGTCTCGTTCGGCCTCGAGGGCAGCGGCGTCTCGCGCGCCGACCGGCGGGCGAGGGCGCTGGAAGCGCTCGGCATCGTGGGCTTGGCCGACCTTGCCAACCGCTGGCCGCACCAGCTCTCGGGCGGCCAGCGCCAGCGCGTGGCGCTGGCCCGGGCGCTCGCGGTCGAGCCCGAGGTGCTGCTGATGGACGAGCCTTTCTCCGCCCTCGACGCCATCTCGCGCGAGAGCCTGCAGGACGAGGTCACCCGCATCTGGCAGGTGACGGGCAAGACGATATTGTTTGTCACCCACGACATCGAGGAAGCGACCTATCTCGCCGATCGCGTCGTGGTGCTGGCGGGCGCCCCGGGCCGGGCCGTCGCCGACCATGCGATCGACGCGCCCCGCCCGCGCCGCCGTGGCGACGCGGCGGGTGCGGAGATCGTTGCCGACGTCCGCCGCCATCTCGGGGGGGCACGGGGACCTGCACATTGAGTTGCAAGTTCAGCAGGTTTATGCTAGTAATTTCTATAGGCTGGCCTGGATTGCGCCGGCCTTTTTCATGTCGAAGAGGCAAAACAGCCCGCTGGAATTTTCAGACAGGCCCGCGATTCGGGCCTGAGTCGAAAAGAATCATCCGGTTCAGGCGGGCCGGCCCTTTCCGAATTTCCAGACAGACAGATTCCAGACATATGATGTCTGGAAAGTCGCCTTCAGCCGAGCGCGCCCGCCGCCCGCAGGCCCTCGATTTCGGCGGCGCTGTACCCCAGCTCGCCCAGCACCTCGTCGGTGTGCTGGCCATGGCCCGGGCCGGCGCCCGGGGTCACCGGCTGGGCTGCGAAGGAGAGGCGGATCGGGGCCGAGATCGTGCGCGGCATCTCCTCGAGCGTGCTCGGCACCACGGCGCCGTTGGCGACGGCCTGTTCATCGTGCGGCACGTCGCGCATGACGCCCAGCAGGCCGAAGGTGATGCCGTGGTGACGCAGTTTTAGCCGCCAGTGCAGCCAGGGGTGGGACGCGAACACCGGATCGAGGATCGCCGCCAGCTCAGGCGCATGGGCGCGGCGGTCGTCGGTGGTCTGGAAGCGCGGGTCGTCCAGCAGCTCCGGCCGCTCGATCGCCTGGCAGAGTTCGGGCCAGAGCTTGTCCTCGCGCACGATGGTGAGCTGGATCCAGCGATGATCGGCGGTGCGGTACTGGTTGGCGAGCGCGCTCCGGGGCTGGGTGCGCGGCGGCCGGGGGGCCACGAAAGCGCCGAGCAGGGCGCCCTGGGCCAGCATGGCGTTCGACCACAAGCCACTGGCATGCAGGGACGTTCCAACCTCGCTGCCTTCGCCGGTGCGCTCGCGGTGCAGCAGCGCCATAGCGATGGCGGCAAACAGGTTCATGCCGGCCATCTGGTCGCCCTGCGCCGGCAGCGAGAAGGCGGGCGGTCCGCCCTCGTAGGTGAGCGCGTCGAGCAGGCCGGAGCGGGCGAAGAAGGCCGTGGAATCAAAGCCCGGCTGGTCGGCGTCGGGCCCCAGCTCGCCGTAGCCGGTCATAGAAGCGTAGATCAGTTTCGGATTGAGCGGGGCCACGTCGGCGTAGCGCATTTTCAGGCGCTCGCGGACTTTCAGCGGGAAGTTCACCACCATCACGTCAGCGGTCGCCGCCAGCCGGTCGAAGGCGGCGCGGCCGCCCGCGGTCTTGAGGTCGAGCACGATCGCCCGCTTGTTGCGGTTGGTCAGGTGCCAGCAGAAATTGACCGGATGCTGCGGGATCGAATGGGCCTGGCCGAGCTTGCGCTGCGGATCTCCCTCGCCGGGCGGCTCGATCTTGATGACCTCGGCGCCATAGTCGCCCAGCACCGTGGTGGCGACCGGCCCGGCGATGAAGCTCGCGAGATCGAGCACCCGGAGGCCTTTTAGCGGCAACTGCCCGCTCATTGATGTTTTCCTTTCGAACACGTACATCGCACCCTACTCCGAGGAGACACTTTTAGGTCAATGGCCGGCAGTCGTCGGAACTACGGCATCGTGGCGGGCCTGCTGGTCTTGCTGGCGATCGGCGCGTCGGTGCTGCCGTCGGCGCTGTGGGCGTGCAGCCTGGCGGCGCTGCTGGGGCTGGCCGGCGTCGTGCTGTTGCGCGGCAACCGCTGGCGAACGGGCGCGCTGCTGGCCACCGCACTTGCCGTCAGCCTGGCCCTGCTCGACGCCGTCGCCGGGTTGCTGTCGCCCGCGCCGATGGGACAGGGCCTCGTGCAGCGAACCGATCCGAAATGGTGGCCGCCGCCCGATCCGATCCTGGGCTTCCGGCCGAAGCCGAACAGCGAGGTCGTGGCCACCGCGACCTTCGGGCCGGAGACGATCTACCGCCACACCTATCATTTCGACGACAGTGCCGCCCGCGTCACGCCTTCAGGGCCGGCCGGCGCCGACACCTATCTGTTCCTGGGCGACTCCTTCGTCTTCGGCCAGGGCCTCGTCGACGACCAGAGCCTGGCCGCGCAGTTCGCCAAGGTGAACGACTACAAGGTGCGCGCGATCAATCTCGGCGTGCCGGGCTATGGGCCCAACCATCTCGTGCGTGCCCTCGAAGCGGGCCTGCTCGACCGTTATGTCGGCCAGCCGGTCAAGGCGGTGGTGAGCTGGATCATCCCGGCGCATCTCGCGCGGGTGACCGGCGACGGCTCGTGGCTGGGCTCCTCGCCGCGCTACGTGCTCGAGAACGGCGTGCTGCGCCACACCGGCTCGTTCAACGAGTATCGCTGGACCCACCCGCTGGCCGGCCTGAAGTACCTGCTGGGCGAGCAGTTCCTGTTCGTCGACGCGATCGGCATGCGCCAGCGCCAGGAGGAGCAGGCCGAGCTGTTCGTGGCCCTGATGGCGCGCCTGCAGGTGCTGGTGCGCGAAAAGTTCGGCGCGCCGCTGGTCGTCGTCTATTCATGGCCGGATGAAACCACCCAGGCCGGCTACGGCGCCTCGTCGGACTTCCTGGTCACCGTGCTGAACCGGTTGCGCAAACTCGGGATCCCGCTGGTCTCGGTCGACCAGCTGACGAGCAGTATCGACATGTCGCTGCTTCTCATTCCCCACGACGGGCACCCGACCGCCTATACCTACGAGCTGATCGCGGGCGAGCTGACGCGCCGCCTGAAGGCCCCCTGAATTCGCGGTGCGGTCGATAGCTCTGGACAGGCGAAGAGGCAGGCCCAAGTCTGGCGGCTGACCACTGTTTCCACCGAGGAGAATCCCGAATGGCACGGCTAGGATTTGGCGCCTTTCTCGCCCCTCACCATCCCATCGGCGAGAATCCGATGCTGCAGTTCCGGCGCGACATCGCCTTCGTGAAGCATCTCGACGAGCTGGGCTACGACGAGTTCTGGTGCGGCGAGCATCATTCCAGCGGCTGGGAAATGATCGCCTCGCCCGAGATGTTCCTGGCCGCCGCCGGCGAGCACACCAAGCGCATCAAGCTGGCCACCGGCGTGGGCTCGCTGCCCTACCACAACCCCTTCAACGTGGCGCAGCGCATGGTGCAGCTCGACCACATGACCGGCGGCCGTGCGATCTTCGGCTCGGGGCCCGGTGCGCTCCCGTCCGACGCCTACGCCCTCGGCATCGACCCGATGACCCAGCGTGACCGCCAGGACGAGGGCATCGACATCATCCGCCGGCTGTTCCGCGGCGAGCGCGTGACGCAAAAGGGCGAATGGTACGACCTGCATGATGCCGGCCTGCAGCTCCTGCCGCTGCAGGAGGAGATGCCGTTCGCTGTGGCCTCGCAGATCAGCCCGTCGGGCATGACGCTCGCGGGCAAGTACGGCATCGGCATCATCTCGCTGGGCTCGATGTCGACCGAGGGCCTGACGGCGCTGCCGACCCAGTGGGGCTTCGCCGAGAGCGCCGCCAAGAAGCACGGCACGACGGTCGACCGCAAGAACTGGCGCGTGCTGCTGAACTGGCACATTGCCGAGACCCGCGAGAAGGCGCGCGAGGAGGCCAAGCACGGGCTGATGCGCTGGCACAACGAGTACATCCACGGCACGCTGCAGCGGCCGGGTTCGGTCGCCTACAAGTCGCCGGACCAGGCGGTCGACGAGATGGGCGGCCCGGGTTCCGCCGCGGTCATCGGCACGCCGGACGATCTGGTGAAAATGATCAAGAGCGTGATCGCCCAGAGCGGCGGCTTCGGCACCTGTGTGGGCTTCGTGCATGACTGGGCCAACCCGGAGAACACCTTCCGCAGCTGGGACATGGTCGCGCGCTACGTCATCCCCGAGATCAACGGCTACGTGACCAAGCTCCGCGAGTCGGAGAAATATCTCCAGGTAAACCGCGCCGTGTTCGATCGCGCGGGCCAGGCCATCATGGCCAAGATCATGGAGAACCCTGATGCCGCCGAGGCTCTCAAGGTCACCTCCAACCCACGCGTCAGTGCCGCGGCTGCGCAGGTCCCGAAGGGCCTGGGCAAGGCGGCGGAGTAGAACGATGAAGTCTGCCTTGTGCCGGAAGCTCGGGATCGAGTTTCCCCTGTTCGCCTTCAGCCATTGCCGCGACGTCGTGGCCGCCGTCTCGAACGCCGGCGGCTTCGGCGTGCTGGGCGCCGTCGCCCACACCGCGGAGAGCCTGGAAATCGATCTCAAATGGATCGACGCGCATGTGAACGGCAAGCCCTATGGCGTCGACCTTCTCATTCCCAACAAGATGGAGGACAAGGAAGGCGGTCTGACGTCCGCCGACCTGGAAGCGCGCGTGCCGCCCGAGCATCGCCGGCATGTCGCCGGTCTGCTGGCCCAGCACGGCATCGATACCGCCGATCTATGGTCCGCCGGACAGGGTGGCCACGATTATACGGACAATATGCGCGAAGGCGGCGCGGCGCGGCTTCTCGATGTCGCCTTCAGCCACCCGATCAAGCTGTTCGTGAATGCCCTGGGGGTGCCGCCGCCTTCGATCATGGCGCGGGCGCGGGCCAAGGGCATCCTGGTGGGCGCGCTGACCGGCGCCAAGGAGCATGCGGTCAAGCATGCCAAGGCCGGGGTCGACATTCTGGTGGCTGCCGGCACCGAAGCGGGTGGGCACTGCGGCGAGATCTCGACCATGGTGCTGGTGCCCGAGGTGCTGCAGGCGGTCGAAGACTACAAGGACATCGACGTGCTGGCGGCCGGCGGCATCGCGACCGGACGGCAGATGGCGGCGTGCATGGCGATGGGCGCCGCTGGTGCCTGGACCGCCTCGGTGTGGCTGACGACGGCCGAGGCCGAAACCACGCCGACCGTGAAGAAGAAGATGCTGGCGGCGACCTCGCGCGACACCGTGCGGTCGCGCAGCCGGACGGGCAAGCCGACGCGGCAGCTCAAGTCGGCCTGGACCGACGGCTGGCACGGCGAGAGCGCCCCCGATCCCTTGCCGATGCCGCTGCAAGGCCTCATCAGCCGGCCGGCACTGGCCAAGATCGACAGGCTTGCCGCCAGCGGCCACGAGGGCGCCCAGCGGCTCGCCACCTATTATGTCGGCCAGGCGGTCGGGCTCATGAACACCGAGCAGTCGGCGCGTTCGGTCGTCTACGATTTCATGAAGGACTATGCCGAAGCCGCGGAGCGCCTGGCGGGCACGCTTGAGGATTAGACCCGGCAACGAAAAGCGGGCGGCGAGGGAACGTTTTTCGACAAGGATGGACTGCGTGAGCCATGTGCCTCCGACGGGCGCGCCCAATCGGCCCAAGCCGGCGGTTTCCGTCGAGCAGCCGTTGGCCATCGACCGGGTGCAGCCCGCCGAGGCCTGGGCGCAGACGGGCGGCATTGCCTCGTGGCTGATCGCGCAGGGGTTCGGGCCGCAAAGCGCGCCGGTGGCGATCCTGTCCGGCGACAGTCCTGAACGCGCGCTCTTCTTTTTCGGCGCCTTGCGCGCCGGTGTGCTGGTGGCCTCGGTGGATTTCGCCAGCCTCGACCATGCGCTCGACACCATCGAGCCGGCACTGGTCTTCGCCCAGGACTCGCGGACCTATGGCGCCGCGCTCGATCGCGCCCAGGCCCGCGGCGCGCGGATCGTCACCGCCGACGGCAAACGCGGGCTCGCCTTGGCCGCCCTCGCCGCCTGCTCGATCGACGCCGCGGTCGCCGAGCGGCGCCTGCACATCACGGCCGACACGCCGGCCGAGATCCAGTTCACGGGCCCATCCGGGGCGCCCGGGCGCCGCCCGCGCACCCACGGCGATCTCGCGGAGTTCGCTGCCCCGCCGGCGATCCTCGCCGGAGGAAATGGCTGATGCTGGCCTATGCGCGCCGTCGCCTGTCACCTTCACGGCGCCTGATTTTTCAGACGAAGCTGGCGCGCGTCTTCAGCGTCTCGCGATCGAAGCCCGCCACCTTCTTGTAGCGCTCGGAGATCGTCTCGAGTTCGGCCGCCGAGATCACGTCCTCGATGCGGGCGAAGCGCTTGCCGCCCGACCGCTGCCAGACTTCGCGCAGGATGGCGTCGGGCGGATCGGTGCGGTTGGTCAGCACCACCTTGGCCGTCGCCGGGTTGCGCACCGTCTCATAGGCAAGGAGTGCCGCTTCCGTGGCGCCATGCTTCTTGATCTGGCCGGTGAGGAAGCGCGCATCGATGATCGCCTGGCCGGCGCCGTTGGAGCCGCGCGGGTACATCGGATGGGCGGCATCGCCCAGAAGCGTCAGGCGGCCGAAAGTCCAGCGCGGCAGCGGATCGCGGTCGACCATGGGATATTCGAGGATCTCCTCGGTGCTCTCGATCATGGCGCTGATGTCGAGCCAGTCGAATTTCAGGCCGGCGAAAGCCGGCAACATGTCGGCGAGCCGGCCGCGGCCGGTCCAGTCCTGGCGCACTGCCTGGGGTTGCTCGATTTCGGCCACCCAGTTGATCAGCGGCTTGCCGCCCGTCTCTTGCGTGCCGGGCCGCACCGGATAGATCACCGTCTTGCCCACCGTCATCCAGCCTGTCGACACCATCGTGTCGCCGCCGAGGTAGGCCGGCCAATGCACCACGCCGCGCCACATGTTGACGCCGGAGTATTTCGGCAGGCCCTCGTTGGCGATGAGCTGACGGCGCAGGGCCGAATGGATGCCGTCGCAGCCCACGGCGAGCTTGCCGGACTCGGGCGGCGCATTGTCGAAATGAATCGTGACGCCATCCGTGTCCTGGTCGACCCTGAGGCAACGATGGCCGAGCCGCACGGCGTCCTCGCCCAGCCGCTGCGTCACGGCGGCGAGCAAGACCTCATGCAGGTCGGCGCGATGGATCGAGAGCTGCGGCCAGTCGTAGCCGGCATAGCGGCCGCGCGGCTCCCTATAAATGAACTGGCCGTGGCGGCTGTAGAAAGCGAGCTCGCGGGTTTCGATGGCGCGGGCAGCCAAGCTGTCCAGCAACCCGAGTTCGCTCAGCTCGCGCATGGCGTGCGGCAGCAGGTTGATGCCGACGCCCAGGGGCAGGATTTCCGGCACCGCCTCGAAGACGCGGCAGGAGACGCCGGCCTGATGCAGGCTGAGCGCCAGCGCGAGACCGCCGACGCCGCCGCCCACGATCAGGACGTCGGGGCAACTGTCGCTCATGGCGGTTCTACTCGGGTTTGATGTCGCGCTTGGCCACGACATCGGCCCAGCGGGCACGATCGCGCGCGACGATCTCCCCCAGGGCGGCCGATGTCGATGTGGCGGGGATCAGCCCCTGCGCCTCGAACGCAGCCTTGGCTTCCGGTGTGTTCAGGATGTCGCCGACCTCGCGGTTCAGGCGTGCGACGATGTCGGGGGGCGTGCCCTTGGGCAGGAAGAAGCCGTACCACATGTCGACATCGACGCCTTTCAGGCCGCTTTCGGCCAGGGTCGGCACGTCGGGCAACTGCGGCAGGCGCTGCGGACTGCCGGCGGCGATCGCCTTCAGCTTGCCGGCGCGGATGTGCTGGGCCGAGACATGGACCGGCAGGAACATGTAGCCGATCTGGCCGCCCAGCAGATCCTGCACCGCACCGGCCGTGCCCTTGTAGGGCACGTGCAGCAGCTCGATGCCGGCCGTGGTCTCGACCAGCGCCATGGACAGATGATGCGGCGTGCCGACGCCCGGACTGCCGTAGGTCAGGCTCTTGGGCTGCGCCTTGGCCGCGGCGATCAGCTCGCCGAGCGTGTTCGGCTTCTGGCTGGGATTTGCCACCAGCACCAGCGAGCCCCAGGCGGTGAGCCCGAGGGGGACGAAGTCGGCGACCGGATCGTAAGGCAGGTTCTTGTAGAGGCTGGGGTTCATGACCAGCGTATTGACCGACGACATCAGCGTGTGGCCGTCGGGCTTGGCGCGCGCCACCTGCTGGCTGCCGATATTGCCGCTGGCGCCAACGACGTTCTCGACCACCACCGGCTGGCCGAGTTTGGCGGTCAACTTCTCGGCCACGAAGCGGGCAATGATGTCGGGGCCGGTGCCCGGCGTGAAGGGCACCACGATCCTTACCGGCTGGTCGGGCCAGGCGAAGGCGGTTCCGAAGGCGGCGGGGACGGCCATGAGGCCGGCGAGGAAGGGCAGGGTCTGGCGGCGGCGCATGGCCGGCATTCAATCAGCCTCCTCTGCTCTCGTCGATACAACTAATGCGAGATTTACTTTATAGATATTCGTTCTATAATTGTTCTTCAGGGCCGGAGGAACGATATGCAGGCGAAGGTGCGGACCGTGGCTTTCCAGGGCGTCGATGTCCTGCCGGTCGATGTGCAGGTGATGATCGCGCCGGGCCAACTGGCCTTCGCCATGGTCGGGCTCGCCGACAAGGCGGTGGGCGAAAGCCGGGAGCGGGTGCGGGCGGCGCTCCGGGCGCTGGGCCTGGCGCTGCCGCCGCAGCGCAGCTCGGTCAACCTGTCGCCGGCCGATCTCGCCAAGGAAGGCAGCCACTACGACCTGCCGATCGCGCTGGCGCTGCTCGCCGCCATGGGCGTGCTGACCCGTGAATGCCTGGAGGATTTCGTGGTGCTGGGGGAGCTGGCGCTGGATGGCTCGCTGAGCCGGGTGCCGGGCGTGCTGCCGGCGGCCATCGCCGCGGCCTCGTCCGGGCGCGGCCTGATCTGCCCCGCGGTGTGCGGCGGC
>JAUXRT010000474.1 GCA_030681635.1 Reyranella sp. | reverse complement strand
TCGTCGGTTTCCATTTCGAGGAACGCGAAGCCGCGGCTGCGGCCGGTCTCGCGATCCGCGATCACTTTCGATGAGCTGACGGTCCCGAATTGGGAGAACGCCTCGCCCAAACGCTCGGACGTGACCGAGTAGGGCAGATTGCCCACAAACAATTTGCGACTCATTCAAAGCTCTGTGCTGGAGGAAGGATTGAGCGGAGTCCGGCGCGCGCTTGCTGGACGACTGTGTCCAAGCGTTTCGTTGTCCGTCGACGGGTGACCAAGAATCTCACGGAAGACGTTGCCGGTATCGCGCTCCGCGACTGTACCGAGACTCATGATGATGCTCGTCGGCCAGTGTCGCAATGCCGCACTTATGCGCTGTTTCACCGGCTGAGTCTACCGCTTGAGGCCCCGGTCGCGCTGAGGGTTGAGATCGCATCGGGCTGGCCACACAATCATCACCGAAAAAGGAGAATGCCATGATCGTCGATCATCGAACTTACGAACTGCAGCCCGGCAGGTTGCGCGAGTTCCTCGCGCTCTATGAAAAGGAAGGTCTGCCGGTGCAGATGAAGCATCTCGGAAATCTTGTCGGATATTTCACCACCGAGGTCGGCAATGTGAACGAGATCGTGCACATCTGGGGTTACGCCGATCTCGCCGACCGCACAAAGCGTCGTGCCGCGATGGCCGCCGACCCGGCCTGGCAGGCCTATTTGCAGAAGAGCCGAGAATTCATGAAGCACATGAATAACAAGATATTGGTGCCCACGGCCTTCTCACCCACGAAGTAAGGGAAAAATCATGGCGACCGCCCATCCGCGCCGCAGTGGCGCGCAGGTTCTGATCGATCAACTTCGCATTCATGGAACCGAAACCATCTTCGGCGTGCCCGGCGAGAGCTATCTCGCGGCCCTGGATGCGCTTTATGCGCAACGTAACTCCATCCGCTACGTGATCTGCCGCCAGGAAGGCGGGGCGTCCTACATGGCGGAGGCCTACGGCAAGCTCACCGGCAAGCCCGGCATCTGCTTCGTCACCCGCGGCCCCGGCGCCACCAATGCTGCGGTCGGGATGCATACCGGCTTCCAGGATTCGACGCCCATGATCCTGCTGATCGGGCAGGTGGCACGCGAAACCACCGATCGCGAGGCCTTCCAGGAGATCGATTACCGCCGCATGTACGGCCAGATGGCCAAGTGGGTCACCCAGATCGAGGACGCCCGGCGCATTCCCGAGTTGCTGAGCCAGGCCTTTCACACCGCGCTCAACGGGCGGCCCGGTCCGGTGGTGGTGGTCCTGCCGGAGGACATGCTGACCGACGAGGTCGAGGTGGCGGACGCGGGTCCCTATCGGATCGCGCGCGGTGCGCCCTCGACGGCCGACATGGCAACCTTGCGGGAGCTTCTCGCGGCGTCCAGGCAGCCGCTTCTCATCCTGGGCGGCGGCGGCTGGGACGCCGACGCCTGCGCCGATATCAGGGCGTTCGCCGAGGCCAACCACCTGCCGGTCACCACGGCGTTCCGCAACCAGGATCTGATCGACAACCGCCACGCCAACTTCGCGGGCGATCTCGGGTTGGGCGTCAATCCGCCGCTCGGCAAGCGCATCAAGGAGAGCGACCTCATCATCGCCGTCGGCCCGCGGCTGGGCGAGGCGACCACCGGCGGCTACACCATGTTCGACCTGCCGGTGCCGGCGCAGAAGATGGTGCATGTCCATGCCAGCGCCGAGGAACTCGGCCGCGTCTACCAGGCGACGCTGCCGATCAACAGCGGCATGGCCCAGTTCGCGGCATCGGCCAAGGCGATGAAGCCCGTCGATGCCTCGGCATGGAAGGACAAGGTTGCCGTGGCGCGCGCCGATTACCTGAAGAACATCGAGCCCGTGGCGCAGCCGGGCTCGGCCGACCTCGCCGCCATCGTCGGCTGGCTGAACACGCGCCTGCCCGATGACGTGATCGTCACCAACGGCGCCGGCAACTATGCGGGCTTCGTCCATCGCTTCTTCCAGTACCGCGGCTTCCGCACCCAGCTCGCGCCGACCAACGGTTCCATGGGCTACGGCGTGCCGTCGGCGGTGGCGGCCAAGATCGCCGCACCGGGCCGCATGGTCGTGTCGTTCTCGGGCGACGGCTGTTTCCTGATGAACGGCCAGGAATTCTCGACGGCGGTGCAGCACGGCGCCAACATCGTGTTCATCGTCGTCGACAACGGCATGTACGGCACGATCCGCATGCACCAGGAGCGCGACTATCCGACCCGCGTTCACGGCACCGAACTGAAGAACCCCGACTTTGCCGCCTACGCCCGCGCCTTCGGCGGCCATGGCGAGACGGTCGAGAAGACGGCCGATTTCGCCGCCGCGTTCGAGCGCTCTGTCGCCATCGGCAAGCCGTCGATCATCCACATCAAGACCGACGCCGAGGCGATCACCTCGCGGATCACGCTCTCCAAGCTGCGCGAGCAGTCCCTGGCCAAGCAGAAGCACTGACCTTCGGGCCCGCGCCAACAACACTTGCGCGGGCCCCTTTCCGCCTATATAGAGGCGATCCGTGGAGATTTGAGCCGACCGGCTTGCGACCACGTTAAACATCGCTAAAAGGTCGGAGGTGCTCGCAAAAGCCCCCGTCCTTCCAG
>JAUXRT010000453.1 GCA_030681635.1 Reyranella sp. | reverse complement strand
TCGGCTGCTACGGCGGCGGCGTCGCCGTTGGCGCGCCGACGCCCAACTTCGACAAGCTGGCGCGGCATGGCCTGCAACTCACCTCCTGCTATTCCGAGCCCTCGTGCTCGCCGTCGCGCGCCACGATGGCGACCGGCCGGGTGCCCAACCGCCACGGCCTCCATCGTCCGCCGATGTACGGCGAGCCCGGCGGACTGCAGGGCGAGATCACCCTGCCGATGCTGCTGGGCGACGCCGGCTACACCACCCAGGCGGTGGGCAAGTGGCATCTCGGCGAGAATGTCGAATCGCAGCCGCAGAATGTCGGCTTCGACGATTTCTACGGCTTCCTCTCGGTGTCGGACATGTACACCGAGTGGCGCGACCCGCATTTCTTCCCCGAGATCGTCTATTCCGACGCCCGCACCGAGTGGGTGAAGAACATGCCGTTCAACCGCTGCTTCGTGCACGCCAAGAAAGGCCAGCCGCTCACCAACGTCGAGGAGGTGACCATCCCCGTCCTCTCCGAGCTCGACGAGAAATGGTGCAACTACTCGTCGGAGTTCATCAGGAAGCAGGCCAAGAGCGACAAGCCGTGGCTGCTCTACCACTGCACGAGGGGCGCCCACTTCGACAACTACCCGCACGAAAAGTTCCTCGGCAAGTCGCCGGCCAAGCATCCGTACAAGGACACGCTGATCGAGCTCGACGACATCATGGGCCGGCTGGTCGAGACGCTGCGCGAGTCGGGCCAGTTGGAAGACACGCTGATCTTCGTCTCGTCGGACAACGGCCCGCACATGGAGACCTGGCCGGACGCCGCCTTCACGCCGTTCCGCTGCGCCAAGGGTTCGACCTGGGAAGGCGGCGTGCGTGTGCCCGGCCTGATGTTCTGGCCCGGCATGATCGAGGCCGGCCGCGCAAGCGACGGGCTGTTCGACTTCAACGATGTGCTGCCGACCGCGCTCGGCCTCGCCGGCGCCTCGGAGCGGCTGCCGTCCGACCGCTACATCGACGGTGTTGACCAGTCGAGCTTCCTGCTGGCGCCCGACGGGCTCTCCAACCGCAAGTACCACTACTACTGGCTGTCGCAGACTTTCTCAGGGATGCGCTGCGGCGAATACAAGATGATGCTGTCGGCCACCAGCGACAACGCCACCGACGCCTTCGGCACCGGCGGCTTCACCGGCGTGCTCGAACGCTTCGCCTATCCCAGGCTCTACAATCTCTATCTCGACCCCAAGGAGCAGCACAATTACCTGACGCGAAAGCTCGCCTACATAGAAGCCTTCCAGTTGGGCATGCGCAGCCACCTCGCCACCTTCAAGAAGTTCCCGGCCAAGAAGGTCATGGGCATCAAGGTGGCGGACAAGCGCGAGTAGAAATTCCTAGATGCCGGGAGTGCATGCCGTCATGGCTTCGCTTTGGCTGCGCCCTGCACGGTGAAGCCGGCAACCCGGGCGTAGCCGCTCACGATGTCGGCAAGCTCTTCGTGCGTGGCGACCGTATTGATGTCGGAGAAACCGTCGGGCGCGCGCTTGGCGGCGAAGTCGATCACGCGCTCCGGCCCGCCCTTGCGGTTGAGCTCAATGATGGTGGCCGTCTTGGGCAGACGATCGGCCTCATAGGCGGCGAGCGCGGCTTCGGGCGCCTCGCGGGCCAGGAGATCGGCGAGGCAACGCGCGTCGAGCATCGCCTGCGAGGCGCCATTGGAGCCCACCGGATACATCGGGTGCGCGGCATCGCCCAGGAGCGTCACGCGCGCCTGCGTCCACCACGGCAATGGATCGCGGTCGCACATGGGATATTCGCTGGCCTCCGGCGAGACGCTGATCAGCGCTTTGGGATCAAGGAACGGCAGGCGGAACTGCGCGATGTGCGGCAGGATGCGATCGAGGCTGGCCTGGCGACGCCAGTCCTGCCGACCCGGCGGCGAGGGGCCGGCGTCGGCGAGAGTTGTGTAGACAGCCCAGTTGAGCAGCCGCGTGTCCGGCGTGGCACCGGGGCCGATCGGGTAGAGCACCATCTTGGAGCGGGTATCGCCGGCAATGCACATGGTCTCGCCGTCCCACAAGGCCGGCCAGTCGACCGCGCCCCGCCACATCTCGATGCCCTGCCAGCGCACGCCGCCATCGTCGGGATGCATGATGGCGCGCAGCGCCGAGTGGATGCCGTCGACGCCGACCAGGACGTCGCCCCGCACCGTCGTGCCATTCTCCAGCTGCGCCGTGACGCCACCGGCGTCCTGGGTGAAGCCGGCGACGTGGCAGGCGGTGCGCAGGGCCGGGCCGAGGCGTTCGGCGGCGGCGCGCCACAGCAGACCGTGCAGACGGCCGCGATGGATGGAGATTTGCGGCACGTCGTGGCCGGCATAGGTGCCGCGCGGCTCGGCCCAGATGATCTGGCCGAGGCTGTTGGCATAGCGCAGCTCGCGCGTGCGGATACCGACCTTGTCGAGCACGGGCAACAGGTCGAGCGCCGCAAGCTCGCGCACGGCGGTCGGCAGCAGATTGATGCCGACGCCAAGCTCGCGCACTTCCGGCGCCGCTTCGAGGATTGTGCAGGCAATGCCACGCTGGTGCAGCATCAGGCCGAGGGTGAGGCCGCCGATGCCGCCTCCGGCGATCAAGACGTTCATTGGGCCTACCTTTGCGCGACCAGCGCGTCGTTAGGCCATGAGTAGCCTAAGCGCCCCAGCCTAGTGGGCCCTTTGGCGTCAAGCAAAGCCCGTCTATGGGCTTGCGCCTAGTTCCGGCCTTCGAGCAGCCCACGACACACGACCTGCGCCTGGATCTCGGCCGCGCCCTCGAAGATGTTGAGGATGCGCGCGTCGCACAACACGCGGCTGATGGGATATTCCATCGCGTAACCGTTGCCGCCGTGGATCTGAAGGGCGTTGTCGGCGTTGCTCCAGGCCACGCGCGCGGCCAGCAGTTTCGCCATGCCGGCCTCGATGTCGCAACGCCGGTCCTGGTCCTTTTCACGCGCCGCGAAGTACGTCAGCTGGCGCGCGATCATGGTCTCGACCGCCATCCAGGCGATCTTGCCGGCGACGCGCGGAAACGCATAGAGCGGCTTGGCGAACTGGATGCGGTCCCGGGCGTAGCGCAGTCCGAGTTCGAGCGCGTTCTGCGCCACGCCGACGGCGCGCGCCGCGGTCTGGATGCGCGCGCTCTCGAAGGTGGCCATGAGCTGCTTGAAGCCTTGCCCTTCCTTGCCGCCCAGCAGGTTGGCCGCCGGCACCTCGAAACCGTCGAAGCCGATCTCGTATTCCTTCATGCCGCGATAGCCCAGCACCTTGATCTCGCCGCCGCTCATGCCCTTGGCCGGGAACGGATCGCTTTCGTCACCGCGCGGCTTCTCCGCCAGGAACATCGAGAGGCCCTGGTAGCCGGGCTTCGACGCGTCGCTGCGCGCAAGCAGCGTCATGATGTCGGCGCGGGCCGCGTGGGTGATCCAGGTCTTGTTGCCGTTGATTTTGTAAGTGTCGCCCTCGAGCACGGCGCGCGTGCGCAAGGACGCCAGGTCGGAGCCGGTGTTGGGCTCGGTGAACACCGCCGTCGGCAGCAGTTCGCCCGAGGCGATGCGCGAGAGGTAGCGCTTTTTCTGGTCCTCGGTGCCGCCGGCGCGGATCAGCTCGGCCGCGATCTCGGAGCGCGTGCCCAACGACCCCACACCTATATAGCCGCGTGACAGTTCCTCGGTGACGACGCACATGGCGAGTTTGCCCATGCCGAGCCCGCCCCATTCCTCCGGCACGGTGAGGCCGAAGACGCCGAGATCGGCCATCTGCTGCACGACCGGAAGCGGGATCAGCTCGTCGCGCAGATGCCAGCCGTGCGCATGCGGGCCCACTTCGCTGTCGACGAAGCGGCGGAACTGGCGGCGCACCTCTTCCATCGCCTCGTCGCCCAGGCCCAGCGCGCCGAAGTCGCCGGTATCGAGCCCGTCGGCGATCAGCTCGGCGATGCGGAGCCGCGCGGCGGATGTGTTGGCCGCGACGAGCTTGGCGACGGCCGGCGTGTCGAGCGCCGCGGGATCGGCGCCGAGATCCGCCGGCCGCACGATCTCGACCTGGCTGATGGCAATGCCGCCCTTCAGCTGGGCGAGATACTCGCCGAGCGCCACCTGGAGGATGAGCTGTTCCAGCTCGCCGCTGGCGCCCGATGAAGCACCCGCCTCGGCCCAGCGCCGCATCTGGCGGATGGCCGACGTATAGGTCGCGATCCAGGCGAAGCCGTGGGCCGCGAACTGCTCACGCTCCAGCAGCCTGGCATCGACCTTGCCCTGGGGCGCGATCAGCCTGCGCACCGCTTCGCGTGCGGCAGTCTCGTAACGATCGGCCGCGCTCTCGGCCTCGGCACAAAGGGCGAGGAGGTTTTGGAGGATCAGGGACATGTCGAGATTCTTTGTCATGCTCCTCTCCCCCGGTTCGGTGCCTTCACAGGCACCTGGGGAGAGGTTGGGTGAGGGGGAAGCGCACGTCGTCACCCCCTCACCCAGCCTCTCCCCCAAGCAAGTTGGGGGAGAGGAGAATGAAGGAAGGCGAGACGACGGGGACTAATCCTCCAGCGCGTCTTCCAAAGTGCGCAGGCCGGGGCGTTTGGCGGAGACCAGCACCGCCATGTTCCCGGGCTTGTGCAGGTTCTTCCACATCTTGGTGTGGGCCTTGGGGATGTCGGCCCAGTCGAAGACCTCGCTCATGCAGGGATCGACGCGGCGCTCGATCACGAGCTGGTTGGCCTGGCTCGCCTGCAGGAGGTTGGCGAAGTGGCTGCCCTGGATGCGCTTCTGGCGCATCCACACGAAGCGCGCGTCCATGGTGAGGTTGTAGCCGGTGGTGCC
>JAUXRT010000444.1 GCA_030681635.1 Reyranella sp. | reverse complement strand
GAGCCTCCGGCTCGCTCTCGATCATGAGGCGAGCCGGAGGCTCGCGGTCCAAATGAGCTTGAGGAGTTCCACAAATGGCCAAGCCCAAAGTCCTGATTTCCGATGAGCTCTCCCCGCGCGCTGTCGAAATCTTCTCGGAGCGCGGCTGCGATGTCGATTTCAAGCCCGGCCTGAAGCCCGCCGAACTGCGAGCGATCATCGCCAACTACGAGGGGCTGGCGATCCGCTCCGCCACCAAGGTCACCGCCGAAGTGCTGGCCGAGGCCAAGAAGCTCCGCGTCGTCGGCCGCGCCGGCATCGGCGTCGACAATGTCGACATCAAGGCCGCCACCGCGCACGGCGTCGTCGTCATGAACACGCCGTTCGGCAACGCCATCACCACCGCCGAGCACGCCATCGCCCTGATGTTCGCGGTCGCCCGCCAGGTGCCGGACGCCAACACCAGCACCCAGGCCGGCAAGTGGGAGAAGAACCGCTTCATGGGCGTCGAGCTCAGCTTCAAGACACTGGGCCTGATCGGCTGCGGCAACATCGGCTCGATCGTGGCCGAGCGGGCGCTAGGCCTAAAAATGCGCGTGCTGGCCTACGATCCGTTCCTGAGCGACGAGCGTGCCGCCCAGCTCGGTGTCGAGAAGGGTACGCTCGACCAGGTGCTGGCGCGGGCCGACTTCATCACCGTGCACACGCCGCTTACCGAGCAGACCAAGAACATCCTCAGCCGCGCCAACCTGATGAAGACCCGCAAGGGCGTGCGCATCATCAACTGCGCCCGCGGCGGCCTGGTCGACGAGCTGGCGGTGCGCGACCTGCTGGTCTCCGGTCACATCGCCGGCGCCGGGTTCGACGTCTTCACGGTGGAACCGGCCAAGGACAGCGTCCTGTTCGGCGCGCCCAACCTCGTCTGCACGCCGCATCTCGGCGCCTCGACCCTGGAAGCGCAGGAGAACGTGGCGCTGCAGGTGGCCGAGCAGATGGCCGACTATCTGCTCACCGGCGCGGTGACGAACTCGCTCAACATGCCCAACGTCTCGGCCGAGGACGCGCCGCGGCTGGCGCCTTATCTCGACCTCGCACAGAAGCTCGGCTCCTTCGCCGGCCAGCTCACCGACACCGACATCAAGGCGGTGTCGATCGAGTTCGAGGGCGACGTGGCGGCGCTCAACGTCAAGCCGCTGACGCAGGTGGCATTGATGGGCGTGCTGCGCCCGCAGCTCGATTCGGTGAACATGGTCAACGCGCCTGTCGTTGCCCGCGAGCGCGGCATCGAGGTCGCCGAGGTCAAGCACGAGCGCACCAGCGACTATCATTCGATGATCCGCCTCTCGGTGACGACCGAGAAATACATCCGCTCCGTGACCGGCACGCTGTTCGGCGGCAAGCATCCGCGCATCGTCGAGATCAAGGGCATCGAGATCGACGCCGCCTTCGCGCCGCACATGCTCTACATCACCAACGACGACAAGCCGGGCTTCATCGGCCGCCTGGGCACCATCCTGGGCGAGAACAAGGTCAACATCGCGACCTTCCATCTCGGCCGCGACAAGCCGGGCGGCTCGGCCATCGCCCTGGTCCAGGTCGACCAGCCAATCTCGTCGGCCCTGATGGGCGAGATCGGCGCCGTCGAGGGTGTCGTGCAGGCGAAGGTGCTGGGCTTCTAGGCTACCAGCTCATCCGGAGGCCGGCGGAGAAGGCGTGGTTGTCGGTGCCGGTGCCGACCTCGCCGTCGTAGCGAAAATAAAGAGACGTGCGATCGGCGATCAAGGTGTTGGCGGCGAAGCCCAGGGAAGCGGCGTCGCGCTGCGGCGCCGCGCCGAACACCGTGAAGGCGGCCCCTGGCGCGCCGGCGAACGAGGCCGTGACGGGCCGCGAGACGTTGGCATATTCGTGAGTCCAGCCGAGGCGAAGCTGCAGGGACAGCCTGTCGCGCCATCCGGCATCGACGCTGCCGGCGAGTTCGGCGCCGATCGTGCTGCGCAGCGAATTGACCGTCTGCTGCGCCACGTTGAGGTTGAGCGAGCCGGCACCGGTCTCGCTGAAGGCGGCCTGGCTGTTGTTCACACCCTGCAGCCGGGCGAACGGCGTCAGCGAAGCGGCGGCCCGCTCGTAGATGCCGATCCTGTAGCCGGCTTCGATCTGGCCGATGAACTGGTTGGCGCTGGTCTGACCCGTCGCCGTCCGTGGCTGCAGGCCGGGGATGGCGATCATGCGGGTCATCTGGTTGTCGTTGAAGCCGTAGCCCGCCTGGGCATCGAGGTAGAACGCCGACTGGACGAAGGAGGCGTAGAGGGTGGCCTGATAGCTGTTGCTGGTGCCCCGTCCGCTAAACCCGCTCAGCCACTGGTTGCCGCTGGAGAAGCCGATGCCGAGGCCGACGAGGAACCGCGGATCGACGCGATAGTCGAAGCCGGTGGCCACGCCGCCGGCGTTGTAGGTGACGGTCGCGGCATTGCCGTTGCCGGAAACGCTGCCCGTGGCGCCCAGCGCGCTGCCCCACAGGCTCCACGGGCTCGGAGTCTGGGCCCGCTCCGGATCATCGCAGGCGATCTCGCAGGCCTCGGCCAAGACGATACGGCCGCCGCCGCCGCCGATGGTGCGGGCCGCGGCCATCTGCTGGCCGACCGTGTTCATGAACAGGAGGCTGCTGCCGACATTGGCGGTGCTGAAGCCTGAGTAATTCTGGCCGCTGATCGTATCCATCGCCGCCTGACCCTGGACCAGGCCGAGCGTCGCCATGGTGCCGATCACCGTGGCGAAGTCGCCGGTCGAGCCCGCGACGCTGCG
>JAUXRT010000443.1 GCA_030681635.1 Reyranella sp. | reverse complement strand
CCGCACCGCTTTCACCACGTCGGCGGCCTTGGCGAGATCCTCGGACTTCTTGGAGTCGGGATCGAGGCCGAGATACTTCAGCGCCGCCGGCAGCACGTCGGTGGCGCTGTCGAGCATCATGACGCCGCAATCCTTGAACTTGGACACCACCGCCGGATCGAAGATCATTTTCAGCGAATCGACCGGCGCGTCGGGCATGCGCTTCCTGATCTCGGCCACGTTGTAGCCGATGCCTGTCGTGCCCCACATCCAGGGGATCCCGTGGACATTGCCGGGATCGTACTTGGAAAGCGCCGCCAGGATCTCGGGATCGAGATTGTTCCAGTTCTTCAGCTTCGTCCTGTCGAGCGGCAGGTAGAGGTTGGCCGCGAGCTGGCGCACGAAGAAGGGCGAGGCCGTGGGCACCACGACGTCGTAGCCCGATCTGCCGGTCCTGAGCTTGGCGTCGAGGGTCTCGTTGGAATCGTAGGTCGTGTAGTTGACCCTGGTGCCGGTGTCCTTCTCGAAGATTTTGAGCTGGTCCTCGGCGATATAGTCGGACCAGTTGTAGACATTGACGCTGCCGCCTTGAGCCCAGGCGAAGTTGAGGGCAGGGGCGGCGGCAAAGGCGAGTAAGGCGACAAAGGCAGGCAGACGCATCGGAAACTCCACAGGATCAGACGCCAAGATACCTGTGCTGCAATTCCTTGTCCCCGGCCAGGGCCGTGGATGAACCGGTCCAGACGACGCGGCCCTTCTCGACGATGTGGTGGCGGTCGGCTAATCCGATCAGCGCGCCCACGTTCTTGTCGATCACCAGGATCGCCTGGCCCTCGTGTTTCAGCCGGCCGAGACAGGACCAGATCTCGTGACGGATCAGCGGCGCCAGCCCCTCGGTCGCCTCGTCGAGGATCAGCAGCTTGGGATTGGTCATCAGGGCGCGGCCGACCGCCAGCATCTGCTGCTCGCCACCGGAGAGCTGGTTGCCCATGTTGCGTTGGCGTTCGGCCAGGCGCGGAAAGAACTCGAAGGCGCGCTCGATCGTCCACGGATTGGCCCGGGCGCTGCGATTGGCGGCGGCCGCCAGAAGATTTTCGCGTACCGAGAGGTTGGGGAAGATCTGCCGTCCCTCGGGCACCAGCCCGAGACCGAGGCGGGCGATGCGGAACGACGCCATCCCGTCGACCCTGACGCCGTCGAACTCCACGACGCCGCGCCGCGCCTCGAGCAGGCCCATGACCGCGTGCACGGTCGTGGTCTTGCCCATGCCGTTGCGGCCCATCAGGGTCACGACCTCGCCGGCATCGACGCTCAGCTCCATGCCGAACAGCGCCTGGCTGGCGCCATAAAAGGCTTCCAGGTCGCGGATCCGTAGCATCACGCGACCTCCTCGCCGA
>JAUXRT010000432.1 GCA_030681635.1 Reyranella sp. | reverse complement strand
GGGCCGGCGGCACGCTGGGCACGGCCGTCGCGGCCCGCGCACCGGCCGACGGCTATACCCTGCTGGTCGGCGACACCGGCCTTACCTACGCGCCCACGATCTATCCCAAGGCCGGCTTCGATTTCGGTCGCGACTTCGCGCCCATCAGCGCGTTCGGTCGCGTGCCGTATGTGCTGGTGATCAATCCGGCCCGCCTCGATGTTCCGACGCTCGCGGCGTTTCTCGAGGCTGCAAAGAAGAAGCCCGGCGCGATCGATATCGGATCGGCGGGGCTGGGCACCGTGACACATCTTGCGATCGGCCGTTTCGAGGGGCACGCCGGCGTGACGCTCAATCACGTTCCCTATCGCGGCGGCGCGCCGATGCTGCAGGATCTGCTGGCCGGGCAGATCGCCGCCGCCTTTGTCCTGGTCAGTGCCGCCGCCGGCTACGTCAAATCAGGCAAGCTGCGCGCACTCGCGGTGGCCAGCCGGCGCCGTGAGGCGTTGATCCCCGATGCCCCCACGGCACACGAGGCGGGACTTGCCGATTTCCGCATGACCACCTGGTTCGGCTTGTTCGCGCCGGCGCGTACCTCAGGCGCGATCCTCGACCGGCTGCATGGCGCGGTGCAGGAAGCGATCGCCGACGAGGGCGTGAAGCGCCTGTGGCGTGAGCAGGGCGCCAAGGTCGAGCCCGAGAGTCGCGCCGACTTCGCCCGTTTCGTCGCGCGCGATACCGAGCGCTGGAGCCGCATCGCCAAGGCCGCCAACGTGCAGATGGAGTAGCCGATGAAGATTCCTCGGAATATCCCTCGGAGTATCCCTCGTCGTGCCGCCTTGGGCGGCCTGCTCGCCGCGGGTGCCACTGCAGGCGCCACTGGGCCGCTTCATGCCGCCGACTGGCAGCCACCGCGGCCGATGAACTGGATCGTGCCGTTCCCGCCCGGCGGGTCGAACGACACGTTTGCGCGCCCCGTGGCGGCCTATGTCGGCCAGCGGTTCAACAATCCCGTCGTGGTCGAGAACCGGGGCGGCGCCGGCGGCACGCTGGGCGGCTCGGTCGTGTCGAGGGCGCGGCCCGACGGCTGCACCCTGCTGGTCGGCAACACCAGCCTCACTTTCGCACCCGTCGTCTATGCCGAGTCTGGCTTCGACCTGCTGCGCGACTTCACACCGGTCTCCGCCATCGCCGGCGTTCCCGTTGGCCTGGTCATCAATCCCACCAAACTCGACGTCAAGGATCTGGCGGGCTTCCTGGCGGCGGCCCGCAAGTCTCCGGAAGCGATCAACGTCGGCTCGTCGGGACTGGGCACGATGGCGCATCTCGCGATCGAGCTGCTGCAGCGGCGCACCGGCATCAGGCTCACCCACGTGCCCTACCGCGGTGGTGGGCAGGCACTGCAGGACCTGATCTCGGGTCAGCTCGATGCCACCTTCCAGCCGTTCAGCACCGTGTCGTCCTACGTGCAGTCCGGCCGGCTGCGGGCGCTGGCGATCGCGACCCGCCAGCGCGAACCGCTGCTGCCCAATGTGCCGACCTTCGCCGAAGCCGGCGTGCCCGACTTCAACGTCAGCACCTGGTACGGCCTGTTCGCGCCCAAGGCCACGCCGGACGAACCGCTCGAGGCGCTGCACGCCGCCGTCCAGGCGGCGCTGGGTGAGGGCGACGTGAAGCGCATCTGGCAGGAGCAGGGCGCGCGGGTCGACCTAGAGAGCCGCAAGGCCTTCGCCGAGTTCGTGGCGCGCGAAGTCGAACGCTGGACTGCCATCGCGAAGACGACCGGGCTTCCGATGGAATAGGAGGCCTAGGTCTCGGCGCCGCCGTTCACCTGGATCATCTGGCCGTTGATGTAGGCGCCGTTCGCGGAAATCAGCAGCCGCGCCGTGGCGGCGACCTCGACGGGCGTTCCCATGCGGCCGAGCGGCACCTTGGCCACCGTCTGCTGGCGGTGATGCGAGGAGGCATCATCGCCTTCGACGTCGGAAGCGATGGGACCAGGCGAGATGGCGTTTGTCGTCACGCCCTGGGGCCCGAACTCCTTGGCCAAGGCCTTGGTGAGACCCCAAACGCCATGCTTGGCCACGGATACCGGCGCGCGACCGGCATAGCCGTGGATGGCGTTCATGCCGGTGAAGTTGACGATGCGGCCCCAGCCCTTCTTCAGCATGCCCGGCAGGCAGGCGCGCGAAAGCCAGACCGCGGCGTCGAGGTCGACCGCGATGACCCTCCGCCAGGCGGCGTCGCTCATCTCCAGGAACGGCTTGCCCGGGCGAAGGGCGGCATTGTTCACGAGCACGTCGACGGCGCCGAATGCCTTGATCGCTTCGGCGGCGATCCGCTTGCACTCCTCGGGCTTGCCGACATCTCCCATGACGACCAGCGCCTTGGCGCCAAGCTTGCGCGCTTCCTTGGCGACGCTCTCGCAAGCGGCGCTATCGCTGGAGCCGTTGATCGCGACATTGAATCCATCGGCGGCGAGGCCGAGTACGCAGGCGCGGCCGATATTGCGGCCGCCGCCGGTGACCAGGGCGGATTTTTTGGCTGTTGTCATTCTGGAAGTCCTGCCTTGATCAAGTGTGCCCCGAACCGCTCGCGGCGAGCTTCGTCACGAAAGGCATAACCGTTCGCAAAGCTCTTTGCGTGGAAATTCGGTTCGAGCTGGAGAATGATGTGGGCCACTTCGTTCGCTTCGCCAGATCGATCGAGCGCGGCAAGGCTCGCCGCGAGAAAGCGCAGGTTGGCGGTGAAGATTGGCTTTGCCGCTGCGACCTTGCGGCCATAATCGACGGCTGCCGGATAGTTGCCGCTGGCATAGTGGGCGAGGGTCAGCGCGGTCTGGTACCAAAAGGCATCAGGATCCAGAGGCGACAAGCGAAGGCCGCGCTCGGCGCGGCTGATCGCCATCGCGCCATCGCCGATGTAGCTGAAAGTCGGGCTGCTCAGGGTCCATGCCAACGCGGAATTAGGACCGGCTGCCAGCGCGCGGTCGAAAAGCGCGATCGCACGGTCATAGTCACGAAAGAGAAAGGCCTTGTGATGGCCACAGAGAGCAAGAGCCAGCGCATCTCCGCTATCGCGATTGATTGCTTCTGAAGCCAGTCGATCAGTTTCGGCGGCATCCTTCTGTGGATCGGCCGACCAGCCCTGGCCGAAAGTAAGACCATGCCACTTTGCCGCCATTGCGTAGGCTTTGGCGTAGTTCGCATCGAGATCTATCGCCTGCTTCAGAAGAGGCAGTGCTCGATTGAAATCGTCGAGATTGAGTCGATACATCAGGTCTATGGCGCGCAGAACCAGATCGTAGGCGTCCATGCTCTCAGGTCGCTTGCGGCGGACTCTCTTGAGCTCCGCGTCTCTGACGTGCGGGGCAATGATGGAGACGATCTGGCTCGCAATCTGGTCCTGCAATTCGAACAGGTCGGCGGAGACGCCATCGAACCTGTCGGAATGAACTACTGCGCCGGATTCGGTATCGCTCAGTTCAGTCTGTATGCGAACCCTGCCGCCGCTGCGTCGCATGCTTCCCGACAGAACATACCTGACGCCGAGATCTCGCCGGACTATGCGCGGATCGACGGTGTGGTCGACATAGGTCCGAGTTGACCCATGCGAGATCACCATGAGGTCCTGAAGTCCGGTCAGGGCGCCGACGATGTCCTCGGCGATTCCGGCGGCGAAATAAGCATCGTCCGCCTCATGCTGCAGACTGCGAAACGGCAGAACCGCAATCGACGGTTTGCCAAGCGGGACCGACTGGGGCACCGGACGGTGAGCATCGGCATCCAGCTGCAAGGCGAAGGCGCGTACCGGACGTGCGAGGTGTTTGAGTCGAAGCTCGCCGAGATCGTGCAAAGGAAGGTCGACTTTGCCCAGTTGCTCGCGAGCTGCGGCCGACAGCACGATGCCGCCGGGCGGGCCGAAGTGTTGCAGACGGGCTGCGATATTTACACCGTCTCCGAATATATCTCCGTTCTGAAAGATCACCTCGCAAAGGTTGATGCACATTCGGAAGGCAATGCGCATTCCCGATTCGTACACGCCTTCAAGGGACGCGACTTTTTCCTGCACGGTCACGGCGCACTGAAAGCATTCCCGCACGGTATCGAAGATCGCGAAGAATCCATCGCCGGTGTTCTTGACGATCCGGCCGCTGCTCGCAACGACAAGCGGATCGATTACGTCGTGTCGCAGTGCGCTCAATCTGCCATGAATGCCGTCCTCATCGGCCTCCATCAGGCGCACGTATCCGGCCACATCGGCGACCAATACGGCCGCTAGCCGTCGTTCCGATTGTCGTGCCGCTCTCATTCTTTGGTTGACCAAGCGTTGCTATCGCCTTGGTACTCTAGACTTCAAAGCTAGCACTCACCATACGCGATTCGCGGTCGGCCAGCCGCCCGCAGGCTGAAATCCGCTCGGCAACTCCTCCGTGGTCGCATAGACTTCGGATGGCTTTTGCCACGATTTTGACCATCGAGCAGGGGGGCAGGTCATGAGTATGAGCATGAGCATGAGTATGAGCATGAGCATGGGACTCGGGGCGGGTTACCAGATGGGCGGGGCGGTGCCACCGGAGCTGGGGCCGCACCCTCTAACGCTCGATTTCAGTCCCGATCCGATGCATCCGGCGCTTCCGCGCGATATTCTGCCTCCCAATCGTTGGCACTTCGATCCCAAGCTGTGGGATTCCGGCCTCTATGCGCTCCTCGCGCTTCGGCAGTATGCGGCCTCGCAGGAGTGGACGAATATCCAGATCACCGATCCGAAAATCATCGGGTGGCAGACCAACAACCAAATGGTGCGCGACGAAATCGAGTACCTGCGAAGTCTCATGGAGAATGACCGGGCGGCCTACATGGCCGAGATTCTGGCGCAGCACGACAACGCTCCATTTTACTGGATCGCGATGCTTGGGATGACCAATGGCTCCAAGCCCGCGTCGCTGAAGTTGATGCAGATGGCGATGCGCATCGGAGAAATGACGGCGGTCTTCTATAAAAAGAAGTATGAGCGTGTTCGCCCATCGGTGGTTTGCCCGGGTCTGGCGCCGCCTTTCGGTCCTCCGGGGCACCCAGCATTTCCCAGCGGTCACTCCCTGCAGGGATGGCTCATCACTTACTCGTTCATGGAAGTGACTCGCCCGGCTATCGGCGGCGATTCAATCTACAAGGAACAATTGAAATGGCTGGCAAAGCGAGTGGCAACCAACCGCGAGAGAGCCGGTCTGCACTATCCTAGTGACTCTCTGGCGGGCCGTTTCCTGGCGCAGCAGATTTTCGACACGTTGCTGAAGGTCAATCACAACAACCTGTACGATATTTTCTATCAGGCATTGCAGGATGCAAAAGCCGAATGGAATGTCTGAAGATGACTACGGGACCGTCCAGGTCGTGATTCCCAGATTGTTGTCGTAGGGGATCAGTGACGCCAGAAGCGTCGGCTGCGAGGTCGCCTGCGCGCAGGGTATGCCTGTCGCCGCGTTGATGTTCGATCGGTCGCCGGGCGCATCGACCTCGATCAGAATGGTATGGTCGCCGCGTCGGGTCGGTGTCCATTTGAAGGGACCGAGCACCACTTGGTCGTTCGCGCCGATGTCGCTCGTTGCACCGGCGGGACTTACAGGGGCAATCGATGTCCAGCGGGTGGGGGCCGGCCATGCAAGGTTTGATGCGGCGGCAGCCACTCTCGCGGTCACCTGAACGCCGAAGGCAGTCTCGTGACCGCGATTCCAGACTCGGACATAGATGAAGTTGTCCACGTTCCGCAGCGGCGTCTGCGGCCTTTGCCCTCCATCGGCCTTTCGTCGTAGCCACAGTGCGCTGGATGTCGCCGTCCAGTCGTCGGTGAACTGGTATTCGCCCTGTCGTCCGTCATCGACATACACGTCGACAGGTTCGGGCGATCCTGAGCCATGAGACGTGCGTTCATCGCGCGCGTAGAGGCCTTGCTTCTCGAACGTCCAGCGAACGACCTTGTGTACGGTGCCGCCAACGCGCTGTTGGGCGACTGGCGCCGGCGGATGTCCAGCGTAGTCGAACAGAAGGGTTCCGCAGTCCGAGTCCATGAGTGCGCTGGCAAAGACGCTGGCATCGGTTGCAGGGCTCGCTGAGCCTGGGCCCAGCGAGCCTATCGCCCGGACGATCAGGTAGGTGACGTAGTCGGCAGCCGCCCGGCGACGGCGAATGTCCGGCATGCCGGAGCCATTGACCGCATCGCCGCCGATCACTCGATAGAGCCTGAACAACGTGCTCGAAAGGACCTGCTCGCGGCGATAGCCGGCAACATCGCCCATGTCCCGGTGATAGCCTTCAGCCTGGCCAAGCCGGCCTGTCCAAGACCAGCCTTGTGACGCTTCCCGGTCATGGCGCCGCGTTGGCAAGTTCACCCAAGGGAATGTCACGCCACGAAGGTTCCAGCGCGCCCATTCCGGTCCGGCCAAGACCGAGTCCGGATCGCAATTGATGGCCGCCAATGCATCGCCGACGCTATGTGCAAATGGCAGTTCGAGATCGCCAGTTGCGCCAGCGATCAACGCATGACCAAACTCGTGCCATATCCATCGAACGTCGCAGGCAATGCCCAAGGGATCGGCTTCAGGACTGGGCGGCAAATCTGCCAGTGCGAATCGGAACTCGAGCCTGTGCAATTTGTCGGCGGGCGAGCTGTTGGACAGGTCCTGGCCCGGCCGGATTCGAATCTGCGCGTTGATGCATCGGCCATCTCCGCCCGGCCCGGGCCGAATGGCGGCCCGATGGATGATGTCGACCTTTGGGAAGAAGGCCGGAGCGTAGCTTTTGAACGGTAGGCCAAACATCTCAAGCCGGTGAAACATGTCATCAAGGTGATAGTACGCATTCACTGCAGCGAAATGATTCGATCGCGAGGAGTACCTGAAATCGCGCCCGGCCAGCTCGGCCGGTGGCGCAATGCCAATTGAACCGATATCGATATCGGCAGGGTCGACGACGACGACATGCGAACCACGCAGCTTACGTCGACGCGGCGAACCGCTTGCGGCATCAAGCCGGAGCAGAGGCACGCGCTTTCTCACGCTGTCCAGCTCGCTTGCAGGGCGATTGGGCAACAAAGTCTTGATACGGCGCGGCCGAGAAGGAAGGTCGTAGCCCGTGGCACTTATGGGATCGATGGGAAAGACCAGGCCGTGGACGACGGCCGGCTTCCGGCTCGGGCCCTGAGCCCCGGCCATCAATGGGACAGCGGCAAGGACTGCATTATCGGGAAACCGGCTGACGATATCGACAGGTGGGGAATCCAAGCCGACGCGGAAATTATCGTCATAGCCGAAGGGCTGATGACGCATGATCGTCACGGGGTAGTCGGAATTCGCCATGAGTTCGAAGCGCTGCCGCCGGCTTCGCAATGCGCCGGCGGGCATGCTGTCGGGGACACTCTGACTGCCTTCTGTGGGTTGATGGGCATAGATCCAGAAGCCAAACTCAGCAGGCATGCCCACCGGATTGAACCCCAGGCCCTTGAGAACGTACTTGAGCAGCGCTTGCCCAGTCGGGCCGTCGATTTCTCCATGGGCATCGAGTGAACCGTCCTTCACGACGGGGCTCTTGTCCTTACGGGCCTTTGTGGCGTTCTTTGAGGTGCGTGCTGGATTGCCAATAACGGTCTGATTTGTCAGAACGGCCAGAGTTGCAGCATGTTCGAAATTGAAATTGTGGCGAAGCGTCGACGTAGCTCCCGTGACGACCAGTCTGCCACTGCTTTGTTTATGCAAGACGATCCGAACAGATGAGCCGTAAACATTGAGAGCGAGAGACGTTATATCCAGCGGAATGGGCCACACTAACTTGAAGCGCACCGGTACATCGTGGCTTTGCTGGATGACGAGGACGATTGTCTCGTTTCGTAGATCTCGGCGGCGCCACCATCGTAGTTGCTTGCCGAGCTCCAGAGAGATCGGACCTTCCTGATCGGGCGGCCTGCCGGTCGGGATGGATCTCTGCAGATGGTCCAATTGTTCAGGCGTAACGCCAATTTCGTCACCAACCTGGCGTAAATAGTCAATTGCCAGCCGGTAGGGGTCGTTCACTCCGGCAACGCCGAACGGAGATTGAATATGTTGAAGGTGGCGAGCGAAGCCATGCTCATCACGTTCGATCCAGACGTCGGTGTCGATTTGCCAAGTCATGCAGCCCCCCGGTCAGCAAATCTCGGTATCGCAAGAAGCTCTTGGCTATAACCCTATCAGCAGGCGCTACTGCCGTCATGCCCTCGGGAGGGCTTTCCGTGTCGGCAGGCCATCAAATCACGCCTCCGGTGCGCAGTTCCTTGATCTTCTTCGGGCTCATGCCGAGGCTCCTGAGCACCGCATTGGTGTGCTGGCCGAGATCGGGCGTGGGCTTCAGCTTCCTGGGCTGCGGCGAGCCCGTGAGGTTGATCGGGTTGCCGACCACCTTGATCTCGCCGAGCTTGGGATGTTTCACGCCGCGCGCGATGCCGAGATGTTTTACCTGCGGCTCGGCGAAGGTCATGTCGATCGAGTTGATCGGCCCGCACGGCACGCCCGCCTTGTTGAGCGCCGCGATCCAGTGCGCCGACGTGTTGGTCCGCGTGACCTCGCCGATGCGTTCGTTCAGCGCCTTGCGGTTCTCCGAGCGCAACGCGGGCGTCGCGTGCTCGGGATGGTCGAGCAACTGGCTGCCACCCATGGCCTGAGCGAAGCGCTTCCACATGCTCTGTCCGGCGGCGGCGATGTTGATGTAGCCGTCGCTGGTCGCGAACACGCCGGTCGGGATCGAGGTCGGATGGTCGTTG
>JAUXRT010000428.1 GCA_030681635.1 Reyranella sp. | reverse complement strand
CGCACCCATGTCGATCAGCTGTTCGACAAGGTCGACGTGCTGCTGACGCCGAGCGCACCGGGCGAAGCGCCGGAAGGCATCGCCTTCACCGGCGATCCGGTGTTCAACTCGATCTGGACGCTGGCCCACACGCCCTGTGTTACCCTGCCGGCCGGCACCGGCGCGAAGGGCCTGCCGCTGGGACTTCAGCTGGTCGGCCTGCGCCACGCCGACGACCGGCTCCTGTCCACCGCCGCGTGGGTCGCGGCGCATTTGGATTGATGAACGCGGCAAAGCCTTACCCTGCGGCCCACCCTTCGAGACGGCGCTTCGCACCTCCTCAGGGTGAGGTGTTTGTGTTCTTAATACCTCATCCTGAGGAGCGGCCCGCAGGGACGCGTCTCGAAGGATGGGCAATGGGACGTGGTGTTCGAAATGCCAAAAATTAACGGTGAACGACTCCTGGCCGATCTGCGGCGCATCGCCGATTTTGGCCGCTACGAAACCGGCGTGCACCGGCCGCACCTCTCGCCGCAGGATGTCGAGAGCCGGCATTGGCTCGCGGCGCGGATGAAAGAGGCCGGCCTCGAGCCGGTGATCGACGGCATCGGCACCGTGATCGGCAAGAGCCCGAGGACCGGCCCCCGGCTGCTGCTGGGCTCGCACTCCGACACACAGCCCAGGGGCGGCTGGCTCGACGGAGTCATGGGCGTGATCTACGGGCTCGAGGTGGCGCGCGCGCTGGCTGAGGATCCCGAGACGGCGCATCTCGCCGTCGACGTCGCCTCGTGGGCCGACGAAGAAGGACACTGGGGCCAGATGACCGGCAGCCGGTCGTTCATCGGCCTGTTTTCCGAGGCCGACATCGACAAGGCCAGGCACCGCGACGAGGGCACGCCGATGCGCGAGGCGCTGAAGGCGGCCGGCCTCGACAAGACACCGCGCGAGCACCTGGAAGAGGGAAGGTATCGCGGCTATCTCGAGGCGCATATCGAGCAGGGCGGCCTCCTGGAGGCGAGCGACAAGCGCATCGGCATCGTCACGGCGATCGTCGGCATCATGGCGTTCCGCCTCACCTTTGGCGGCATCCAGAACCATGCCGGCACGACGCCCATGCCGATCCGCAAGGATGCCGGCGCCGCGATGATGCGGCTCTACAACGACGTGATGGACAAATTCCCCGCGGTCTCCGGTCCGCGCAGCGTATGGACTGTCGGCAAGATGTCGATCGAGCCCGGCGCGCCTGCCATCATCCCCGGCAAGGCCGAGATGATCCTCCAGTTCCGCGATGCCGACATCAGGATCCTGCAGACCTTCGAGGCCAAGCTGATGGAGATCGTCGCCGATCACCGGAAGAGGGGCCCTTGCACGGTCGAGTGCGTGAACCTCTCGCGCACCCAGCCGCTGCTGATGGACGATCGCTTCCTCGACGCGATCGAGGAGTCGGCTGTGGCGCATGCGCCGGAGAAGCACATCCGCATGCCGTCCGGCGCCGGCCATGACGCCCAGGTGATCGGCCTGAAAATTCCCGCCGCCATGATGTTCGTGCCCTCGATCGGCGGCATCTCGCACCACTTCACCGAGAACACCGCCGACGCCGACATCGTGCTGGGCTGCCAGGTCTTCGCCGATGCCGCGGCGAAGATCCTGAAGGGGAACTAGTGGGACACACTCTTTCGTCGGTGCGTGGGACAGTTTCCGTAAGCTAAGCCGTTGATCCGGCGCCAGAATAGTGGCTCGGCAGAAGTCGTCTCCCGGGACGCCAAGTGTCGTGTTTCACGTCGTCGCTTCTCCGTCGGCGGGCGCCGAAGTGACAGGCTTGCTGGACATCGTTCCAGTCTCCTTTCCGCGGAATCAGCATCATGGATAGGATATATAGGAACATATAATAGGCGTCAATAGGCCGATCGGCGGCTGGTGCATGTCAGCCCGCCGGCCTCGAGTCCAACCATTTCCGGGCGGCGTGGATGTCCGGGAACACGCGCATCGGCCGCCTGACGGCGGCAAGGGACATGAAGACGGCAGCCAGCTCATCGTTCCTTTGCGAGCCCGCGACCACGGCAAAGGGGCCGAGGCCGTCGATCTCGAGGAAGCTGGTCAGGAGCGCCGCGAGTTTCTGCCGGTCGCCGGGGCCCAGTCCGGACTGGCCGTGGGTCGCCACGAATATCTTGGGAAACGACAGAGCCCTTTCCTTCTTGAGCGCCGCCAGATACCCGCGGAAATCTTCCAGTGTGACGACATCCTCGGACACGCAAATCACCATGCGATCCAGATGGGACACCTTCCACAGCAGGGGCATTGGCAACAGATCCGGAGGAAAGGCGGGTCACGACGAACCCAACGCGACCATGATAACCCAAAGGCCGCCCTAGCGGCAGGTCTCCACCCCAGCCGTCAGGCATTTCGCGATCGCTTCGGCGGCCAGCGCGTGGCCACGCGCATTCCAATGCCCGTCGTTGGCGAAGTGATACGCAAGCGGCGTGCCGCCGGCTTCCATCAGCGGCCGCAGGTCGAGCATCGCGATGCCGCGCCTGGCGAGGCCCGCCACCAGCGCCTTGTGGACCCGGTCCTCCTCGGCGCGGTTGCCGCCGATCCACAGGGCGCGCGAGGGCAGCAGCACCACCAGTGTCGGGTAACGCTTCGAAAGCGTCTGGAGCTGGTCGGCTGACGCTTCGATCACCTTGGCGTCGTAGGTGTTGAGCCCCATGCCGTCGACGTTGGGCACGATGACGCCGACGTCAATCGCCAGCGCCCTCAGGGCCGGCGTCTGGTGGATCATGGTCGTCAGCAGCAGGTACGCCGCCGACCGCTCCGTCAGCCATCCCTTCCAGTCCGTCGTCATGGCGTGCGCCGGGATGCCGGCCGAGTCGTAGAGACCGAGATCGTTCTCCATGCATAGCCCGACCACGACTTCGCCGACCCGGGCGCCCACGGACTGGGCGTAGTCGAGCAGCTCGGCATAGCCCGCGATGTCGGTGGGGGTGGCGAGGTTGAAGACGCGCCGCCCCGTCAGCGCCTGTACGCGATCCGAGAACCGCTCTGCAGTCTCGACTCCCCAACCCCAGGTGAATGAATCGCCCACGAACACGAGATCGCCTGCGGTGGCGCCGGCGATGTCCTTGTCGTCGCGGAAGCCATGGCGGTTGATGTGGACGGCAACGTCGTAGTCGCCGGTGTTCTTCACTTGCCGCGTGCTGGCGCCGGGTGTCCCCACGGTAAGCGATCCCAGCGGATGGCTGAGCCCGAACCGGCCCGAGGGATCGAACGCCGGGAAGAAGAGACGGGTCAGCCCTTCGAGCAGGCCTAGTCCGACGACGATCGCCACGGCGACCGTGAACGTGGCCAGGAGGACGCGGCGCACCGGTCCGGCATCTGTCATGTCAATCCATTCCCAGGACAAACCTGTTGCGTCGGAGGTGCAACGTACAAAATGCCGTGAACATGTGATAGCTCTCGAAGGTCAGGCTATGGTGGCGACCAAGACTGTCGTCGACTGCAACCCCGGGGGACCATGCCGATCCATCTCGACATCTCCGATCTCGACCGACTCGTGCTCGCGGTCGTCCTCGGTGAGGTCACGCCCGACGACATCGCGGAAGTGGCGCGTGAGTTCGTGAAGACCGGCCGCCAGCACTACGGCAAGATCATCGACACGACGGCCGGCAGCGCGCCCATGGACGAGAACCGGCTGTCGGCCATCGCCGCCTTGATGCGCGCCGATCCCAGGGCGGGCGCACGCGGCCCGCTGGCCTTCGTCGTCGATCCCAAGCG
>JAUXRT010000422.1 GCA_030681635.1 Reyranella sp. | reverse complement strand
GGATCGCACCAATAGTCGTAGACCTGGCTGCCCAGCAGATGGCGGCCGATGCCCCACATATGGTCGTACTTGCCCAGCCCCTTGATGTACTCGTGGTCCTGGAAGACGCAGTCGATGTCCTGCACCTCGTACGAGACGTGGTTCAACCCGGCCCGGACATTGTGGTTGCAGAAGAAAACGTGATGATCGACATACTCGGCGCCACGGTCGAGCCGGTTGAACGAGCCGATGATGTTTTCCTTGTCGCCGGCATAGACGTCGTCGGAGCGGATCATGCCCAGCGTCTCGCGGAACCAGGCGACCGTTTCCTTCACCTTGGGGGTGGACAGAACGCCGTGCCCGATCCGCTGCACCGATGTCGGCGACTTGGACAGCCGCATCAGCTTGCCGGCCCGGCGCACCGGTTCACGGGCGGTGTTCAGTTCGTCGCGTGCGACCTTGACCGGCGTCACGCGCTTCTGCCCGGCAATGACCTCGACCTGGTAGCCGTTGGGCTCGGTCAGCCGAACCCGCTTGCCGCCACCCGGCTCGTTGATGCTCTCGATGCCCGAGGCGCCGGGCAGCTTGGCCAGGCGCTTCAGGTCATCCTCGTCGGCCGCGTGGTAGGCGAAGCCGATGAACTTCGTGCCGCCCTTCTGTGTGACATGCAGATGATGGTGATCGTCAGTGCCGCGCATATAAAGCGCGTCGGGCGTGCGTTCGGCCCGCACCAGGCCGAAATGGGTGAGAAACTCCTCCATCTCGTCGAGGTCCGGGGCTTCCATGCGCGGGAAGGCAAATTCAGCAACCTTGATCGCCACCATGATGTCCCTCCGTACTTATTCTATGACGCCTTGAACTTGTCGGGCAGGCGCTCCTCGTTGCCGAGCGCCACCTGGCGCACGCCGTCGCTGTCGGGGCTGGGCGGGAAGCCGACCTCGGCGCGCGGCGCCGGCGCTTCGACGACCTTGTTCGACAGGCGGCCGATGCCCGACACTTCGACGTCGATCGTGTCGCCCGCCTCGAGCGGCCGCGAATTGGCCGGAGTGCCGGTGAGCAGGATGTCGCCCGGCAGGAAGGTGATGTGGCGCGCGAGGTCGGCGATCAGGTAGCCGCAGTCGAAGATCTGCTCGCTGACGGCGCCCTCCTGCACCATCTTGCCGTTCTTGTAGGACCGCAGCGTCGACTGGCGCACATCGACGCCGGAGACCAGGCCCGGCCCGATCGGGCAGAAGCCGTCCATGCCTTTTACGCGCAACATGGAGCCGCCATCGGTGTCGCGGAAATCGTGGCAGCCGAAATCGTTGGACGGCGCGAAGCCCGCGATGCAGTCCCAGGCCTCCTCGCGCGTGACGTTCTTGGTCACCTTGCCGAACACGACCGCCATTTCGCCTTCGTAGTTCACATACTTGTAGCCCTTGGGCTTGATCAGCTCGCCCTTGTGGGCGTTGAGCGCCGTCAGCGGCTTCTGGAAATAGGTCGGCGATGTCGGCGGCACGCGCGTATTGCGGAACTCGAAGTAGCGCGAGATGTAGTTCACGTGCACGCACAGGATCTTGGTCGGGTTGCACGGCGGCAGATGGACGACGTCCTTCTCCTCGCAGGTGCGGCCGTCGGCGAAGACGATCTTGCCGTCCTTGAACTCCACCCAATAGGCGCTGCCGTCCTTCATCACATGCCGCACTTCCTTGCGCGGCCCCTCTAAAACGCTCATCCGACTGCTCCCACCTTCTTCGCCTGTTGAATCGCCCGCCACACGTTCTGTGCGGTCGCCGGCATCGCCACGTCCCTGACGCCGAGCGACGCCACGGCATCCAGCACGGCGTTCATCACGGCGGGCATCGCGCCCACCGTGCCCGCCTCGCCCGCGCCCTTGGCGCCCAGCGGATTGTATTTGGTCGGCACCGGGTTGGACTTGACCTCCATGCTGCACATCGTGTCGGCGCGCGGCATGGCGTAGTCGAGGAAGCTCGCGGTC
>JAUXRT010000420.1 GCA_030681635.1 Reyranella sp. | reverse complement strand
GGTGGGCCCTTCACGCTGGTCGACCAGGACGGTCGCACCGTCACCAGCGACAGCCTCAAGGGCAAGCCGACGCTGATCTACTTTGGTTTCACCTACTGTCCCGACGTCTGCCCGACCTCGCTGCTGCTGATGGAGACGGCGGTCCAGCAGCTCGGGCCCGATGCCGCCAAGAAGGTCAACCTGGTCTTCATCACCGTCGACCCCGAGCGCGACACGCCGGCGCTGCTGAAAGGCTATGTGCCCAACTTCGGGCCGACCTTCATCGGCCTCACCGGCACGCCGCAGCAGGTTGCCGATGTCACCCGCGCCTTTCGGGTCTACGCCCAGAAGGTCCCGGGCAAGGATGGCGGCCCGTACCTGATGGACCACTCCTCGATCGTCTACCTGCTCGACCGCAACGGCCGGTTCGTCACCCACTTCACCCACGAAGCCAAGGCCGATACGATCGCCGCAGCCGTGGGGCGGTTGCTCTAAGTTATTGAATTTGCACGAATTGTGCGGTGCAATATTGAAGTGACAAGCGGTCGCCGGAGCGTACAATCCGCGCCTAATGCTGTATCAAGCCTATGAATTCCAACGCCAGCTCGCGAACCCGGTCCGGATTTGGGCCAACGCGCTCGAGCAGGCCTATTCCAGCCCTTATAACCCCCTGACCGAAACCTGGATCGGCAAGTCGATCGCGGCGGGCGCCGAGATCGTGGCGCGGCTCACGCAGAACTACGCCAAGCCCGAATTCGGCCTCGCGACCACCCAGATCGACAACGAGACCGTCGAGGTCAACGAAGAGATCCTGCTGCGCAAGCCGTTCTGCCAGCTTCTCCATTTCCATCGCGACACCGCCCGGCGTGATCCCAAGGTGCTGGTCGTGGCGCCGATGAGCGGCCACTACGCCACCCTGCTGCGCGGCACGGTCGAGGCGCTGCTGCCCGAGCACGACGTCCACATCACCGACTGGACCGACGCCCGCGAAGTGCCGCTGAGCGAGGGCAACTTCTCGCTCGACGACTACATCGACTACATCATCGCCTTCTGCCGCTACCTCGGGCCCGACGTGCACGTGATCGCCGTCTGCCAGCCTTCGGTGCCGGTGCTGGCCGCGGCCGCGCTGATGGCCGAGGCCAAGGACCCGCGCCAGCCGCGCTCGCTCACCCTGATGGGCGGCCCGATCGACACCCGCCAGAGCCCGACCGTTCCCAACGATCTGGCGATGCGCAACTCGATGATGTGGTTCCGCCAGAACGTGATCTCGACGGTGCCGTTCGGCCATCCCGGCGCCATGCGCCGCGTCTATCCGGGCTTCCTGCAGCTCACCAGCTTCATCTCGATGAACCTCGACCGGCATGTGAACGCCCACATGCGCCAGTTCGAACACCTGATCAAAGGCGACGACGACCACACCGAATCGCACCGCGCTTTCTACGACGAATATCTCGCGGTCATGGACCTGAGCGCCGAATTCTACCTCCAGACCATCGAGGTCGTTTTCAAGGAACACCTGCTGCCGCGCGGCGAATGGATAAGCCGCGGCCGCAAGATCGATCCCTCCTTCATCGAGACTGCACTGATGACGGTCGAAGGCGAGCTCGACGACATTTCCGGTCTCGGCCAGACCAAGGCCGCGCACGCGCTGACGCCCAATATTCCCGGCGCCCGGCATGTCCACTGGGAACAGCCGCGAGTCGGCCACTACGGCATCTTCAACGGCCGCAAGTGGCGCGAACAGATCATGCCGCGGGTCCGCACCTTCATCCGCGAGAACGACGCGCGCTGAAGAAAGCGTACGGCGGGCACTTGTGCCGGTGGAGTGCCACCCGGGATAGGCCTACCATCGGGCCATGTCCCTTCCTGTCGACATCTCCTCCTGGAGACCGGCGCCCTTCGACCTCAAGGGCGAGACCGTGTTCGCCATCGGCGATGTCCACGGCTGCGCGGCCGAGTTGGCCGTTCTTCTCGAGGCCATCCGCGGCCTCGCGCGCGACACCACACGCGACACCAGGGGAAAGCGCCGCCTCATCTATCTCGGCGACATGATCAACCGCGGTCCCGACAGCGCCGGCGTGCTGGAACTCTGGGCCCGAGGCGAGGAAGCGCACGGCGTCGATCATGTCGACCGCCTGATGGGCAACCACGAGATCATGATGATGCTGACCGTCGTCGGCGGGCCGCATGCCCACAAGGCCGAAACCATGTGGCTCAGCAAGCGCATGGGCGGCCAGAAGCTGCTTGACCAGATGGTCGCGCGGGCGGGCAACACGACGGCACATGCCGATCAGGCACTGCTCAAGGCGGGACTGGGCGACGATGTCGTGCATCGGCTGCAGGCGATGCGCAGCCACGTGCGGCTGGGCAACACGCTGTTCGTCCATGGCGGCCTCGACCCGCACGCCGACCCCGACGAGTTCCTGGCGCGGCCCTGGCTGATCTTCACCGAGGCGCGCTGGGCCTGGATCAATCACGGCTTCCTCGACTGGAGGCAGGGTTTTGGCGGCACCCTGGTGGTGCACGGTCACACGCCGCCCGACAAACACAAGGCGATCAGCGGCATGGATGATCCGCACGCCTTCGAGGGCGACCGGCTCGGCCTCGACGGCGGCAGCGCCCGCACCGGCATCGTGACCGCGGCCGAGATCCAGGACGGCCGCTACCGCATCCTGAAGGCCGGCACGCCGTTCGAGAATCCGGAACCGTCAGGCGAATAACTGCTGGGGGCGCGCCACTCCAGTGGCGCGATCATGATTCATGAGAAGACGC
>JAUXRT010000418.1 GCA_030681635.1 Reyranella sp. | reverse complement strand
GTGTCGATCCGCGTGCCGACGCCAAACGTCTCGGTGATCGACTTCAAGTTCGTGGCCTCGCGCAAGACCGACAAGGACGAGATCAACAAGGCGATCAAGCTCGCCGCCGCCAACCAGCTCAAGGGCATCCTGGGCTGGACCGACGCGCCCAACGTGTCGATCGACTTCAACCACGACCCGCACTCGTCGACCTTCCACATGGACCAGACCAAGGTCATGGACGGCACGCTGGTGCGCGTCATGAGCTGGTACGACAACGAGTGGGGCTTCTCCAACCGCATGTCCGACACCGCCGTGGCGATGGGCAAGCTCGGCTAGGCCAGGACGCACGGTCATGCAGGTCGATCCGCAGCCGCTGACGAAGGAAGCCTTCGCACCCTACGGCGACGTGATCGATCTGCCGACCTCGACCGGCCGCACCTATTATGAAGATGCGCTCGGGAACCTGAGACCCGCCGCGCGGCCCAGCCTCTCGGTCAGCCAGCGCGAGCCGACGTTCGACCGGCCGCTCGTAGCCAATCTTCTCGAACGCCACGAATTCTCGTCGCAGACCTTTGTGCCGCTCGATGTCGACCGCTGGCTGATTGTCGTGGCGCCGCACGCGAGGGGCGGCGGGCCGGACGTCTCCGCCGTAAAGGCCTTCATTGCGGACGGAAGGCAGGGCGTCACCTACAAGCCCGACACCTGGCATCACGGCCTGACCGTTCTGGACCGGCCCGGCCGGTTTGCCGTGTTCATGTTCCGGGATACCTCCGGTGGCGACGAGGAATTCGTCCCGGTAACGCCCTTCACCATCCGCATTCCTTGAGCAATGCTCCCGCCATGACGGCGGGCGAACCAGTGGTGGTACGGGACTGGCGGCAGACCAGGGCCGCGCTTGAGGCCGCGCGCGACACGGGCGCCGCGCCCATCTTGCTGACGCCGGAGAATGCGGCCGCGACCTACGGCGCAGGCTACCTGGCGGCGCTCCAGGACCGCGCGCGGGCGGAATTCCCCGATGTGGCCTTCACCTTGATCGTCGATTGCGGCGACACGCCGGGCTATGCCCTGGCCTGCCTGCGCGCCGGCGTGCGCGCAATCTCGATGTCGCCACACAACGAGAAGATCGCCGACATTGCCCGGCAGATGGGCGCCGAACTGGTAAGGAGACCGACATGAGCTGGCAGCCGACACGCGACCTCGTGGGCTATGGCCCCAACCCGCCCGATCCGAAATGGCCCGGCGGCGCCCGCGTCGCGATCAACTTCGTGATGAACTATGAGGAAGGCTCGGAGCCGTCGGTGCAGGATGGCGAGGGCTATACCGAAACCGGCCTCACCGAATCGAGCACGTCGTCGGTCGGCATGAAGGGCCGCGATCTCGCCGGCGAGAGCATGTTCGAGTTCGGCAGCCGCGTCGGCTTCTGGCGCATCATGCGCGCCTTCCAGGAACGCAGCCTGCCGCTCACCGTCTTCGGCTGCGCGCTGGCGCTGGAGCGCAACAAGCTCGCGGCCGAGGCCATCAAGAAATCGGGCTTCGACGTCTGCTGCCACGGCTGGCGCTGGGTGCGCCACTTTCAGCTCAGCGAAGCCGAGGAGCGCGAGCATATCCAGAAGGCGATCAAGTCCCTGAAGCAGACCATCGGCGAGCGCCCGGCCGGCTGGTATTGCCGCTATGGGCCCAGCGTCAACACGCGCCGTCTCCTGGTCGAGGAAGGCGGCTTCACCTACGATTCAGACTATTATGGCGAGGAGCTGCCCTTCTGGCAGACGGTCCAAGGCAAGCCCCACCTGGTCGTGCCCTATTCGCTCGCCAGCAACGACGGCAAATATGCTGCCGGCATGGTCCATGCCGACCAGTGGTTCGGCCTCCTCCGCGACACCTTCGACGTCCTCTACCAGGAGGGCGCCACGGCGCCGAAGATGATGTCGGTCGGCCTGCATATGCGGCTGATCGGCCATCCGGGCCGCATGGCGGGGCTTTGGCGTTTCCTGGACCATGTCCAGAAGCACCATGGCGTGTGGGTGACCCGCCGCATCGACATCGCCAACCACTGGAAGGCGACGCACCCCTACAAAGGCAAGGGCTTGAACGAGTAAGGCGCTCCGCAGGAGCGCCTGGCGGTGCAGAATAGATCAAGGTGTCGAAGAGCTCAGCTCTTCGCGCGCCCGGCGACCATGCGGACCTTGCCGGGCGATGCAAACCAGATCGAGGCGGCGCCCAGCACGCTGAAGCCCAGCGCCACGGCGAAGGCCGTCGTGTACGTGCCCTCGACGTCGTACAGCACGCCGGTGATCCAGGGGCCCACCGCACCACCGGCCAGCAGCGAGACCATGAGCAGGCTGAAGATCGAGCCGAAGTGCGGCCCTTCGAAGATCTCGGCCACCACCGCGCCCATCAGGCTGGTGAAGGAATAGCCCAGCACGCCCTGCGACAGGACCATGAGATAGAGCAGCGGCTCCGACGGACCGGCCGCGAGCGCCAGGAGGGCGGCGTAGCAGATCGCGAAGCCCAGCGAGGCGATGCTCCAGACGATCTCGCGGCCGATACGGTCCGAGAGCGCGCCGAGCAGGATCTGGCCCGGAATGCCGACCATCGCCACGAGACCCAGCGCCCAGGCGGCCTGCATCGGGCTGAAACCGATCTCGACCAGGTACTTCGTCTGGTGCACCTGCACCGCGTACCAGGCATAGCCGCCGCAGAAGAAGCCGATGCAGAGCCACCAGAAGCGGTGCGTGCGGATCGCCCTGGCGACCGTCCATTCGATTGCGGTCCAGTGCGGATCGACGATGACCGCCGCCCGGTGCGCGGCGGCGACGCCTGCTTCCTTCGCGCCGTCAGGCAACAGGCCGAGATCCTGCGGCCGCTTGGCCACGATCAGGTTGATCGGCAGCAGCACGAACAGGGTCATCAACCCGAGTGCCCAGCAGGCGCTGCGCCAGCCGTCCTTCAGGATGATCGTCTGCAGCCAGGGCAGGATCAGGATCGCACCCACGCCCACGCCGGAAAAGGCGATCCCGATCGCGAGCGCGCGGCGGCGCACGAACCAGTTGGGCAGATACTGCGACTGCACGGAGAAGCTCATGCAGTTCGCCCCCGCGCCCACCAGCACGCCGAGCGTTGCATAGAGCTGCCAGGGCGCTTCCATCACCGTGGCGCCCAGCAGGCCCGCTGCCGTCAGCACGACACCGATCTCGATCACGAAGCGCGGTCCGCGTTTGTCCATGACGCGGCCGACGACAGGGCTGATCACGGCGGACACCAGGAAGCCGAAAGAGAAGGCGCCGGCCGCCAGGCCGCGATCCCAGCCGAATTCGTCGACGATGGGCGGGAACATCAGCGAGAAGGCCGTGCGTGTGGTCACGCTCACCGCCACGGTCAGGAAGGCGACCACGATGATCACCCAGCCGAAGAAGAACGGCAGGCGCGCCGCGAAGGGGACTGGCGACGGTCGAGACTGCACCGCTAATTCCTTTATCCGTTTCGCCAGCCGCGTTGTGGCTTGAGGGTCGGCCTCAACCTGTCCACAGCTCCGCCTCGGGGTCAACGACGTCGCAGGTAGTGGGACAGGTCAGCGGACCCTCCGGGGCTTGAACCGGCTCTCCGGCACCGCTATCACCGGCGCAGTCAGGCCAGAATTGCACCAAATGGGAGCCCGGACGTGAAGATCACCCGTACCGTCAAGAAGATCCTCGACAACTACGAGAGCGACAACCCCGGCACCAAGGGCAATCTCGCGCGTATCCTGATGCACGGCCGCCTGGGCGGCTCGGGCAAGATGGTGATCCTGCCCGTCGACCAGGGCTTCGAGCACGGCCCCGCGCGCTCGTTCGCGCCCAATCCCGATGCCTACGATCCGCACTATCACTACCAGCTCGCCGTCGATGCCGGGCTGAACGCCTACGCCGCCCCGCTGGGTCCGCTCGAGGCCGGCGCCGATACCTTCGCCGGCGCCATCCCGACCATCCTCAAGGTCAATTCGGCCAACTCGCTGTCGACCAACAAGGACCAGGCGGTCACCGGCTCGGTGATGGATGCGCTGAAGCTCGGCTGCTCGGCGATCGGCTTCACGATCTATCCGGGCTCCGAATCGCAATACGACCTGATGGAAGAGATCCGCGAGATGGCCGAGGAGGCCAAGTCGGTCGGCCTCGCCGTCGTCATGTGGTCGTATCCGCGCGGCGGCAAGCTCGACAAGGCGGGCGAGACCGCGCTCGACGTCTGCGCCTACGCCGCCCACATGGCGGCCCTGCTCGGCGCCCACATCATCAAGGTGAAGCCGCCGACCAACGTGCTGTGGCAGCCCGAAGCCAAGGCCGCCTACGAGAAGGCCAAGGTCGACACCTCGACGCTGGCGGCGCGCATCAAGCACGTCGTGCAGGCCTGCTTCAACGGCCGCCGCATCGTCGTCTTCTCCGGCGGCGAGGCGAAGGACCTGGAAGGTCTCTTCACCGAGATCCGCGGCCTGCGCGACGGCGGCGCCAACGGCTCGATCATCGGCCGCAACACCTTCCAGCGCCCGCGCGCCGAGGCGCTCGACATGCTCGACAAGATCGTCGGCATCTACCAGGGCAAGATGTAACGAACGGACTCTCGAAGCTGCGGGCGCGGGCCCGCAGCTACTTGAGCAGTCCCTCGCGGCGGATGTATTTCGCGACCTCGCTGGCGATCAGCGCGTTGCCGGCGGCACTCGGATGGCCGTCGCCGACGATATAGGGATTCGGCCCGCCCGCTTCCTTGTTGCGCGTAAAACTCTCGGTCAGATCGAGCAGCCGGATGTTGCCGATGACGCGAGCCAGGCCATTGGGCGGTCCCCAATAATTCGTGGGCAGGTAGACGACCAGCAGCTGGGTGCCCATCTCGGCAGCGGTGCGTTCGAGTTCGCGCAGGAGGAACCCCATGGCGCGGTCCTTCCGGGCCTCATCGGCCTCGTCGAACGAGGCCCGCGCATATTCGATCCGGCCCTGGATGACGTCGATGCCGTGGGTCAGCCAGCGGACGGGATTATAATTGTTGCCGGTGAGCTGCTGCTGCAGGCGCTTGACGCCGTTGCTCCACGGCAGCGCGATCCGCTGCTTGTCCTGTCCCTCCTCCACGACATGGGAAACGTCGAGGCAGAACGGATAGTAGGACGGCGCGCACGGCATGACGTTGCGCTCGAAATGATGGGCGATCATGCCGTAGACGACCAGCTTGGGCGCGAGATCGCGGTTGCGCCGCAGGATCTGCAGCGCCTGCGTCGTGCCGTAGCTCGCCATGGCGAGGTTCGAGACGCTCGCCCCGAGTTCCCGTCCGACCGTGGCGGCGTAGGTCTGCGGATTTTCCAGCGCATAGCCCCAGGTGAACGAATCGCCGACCGTGAGGATGTCGACACGGGCCGGGCTTCGTTCGCCGGGCCCGTCGACGCGGGCACCGTGATCGTTGGTATAGACATCGAACGCGAACGCCTTGCGGTCCTTGATCGCGGGATAGATGCGCCTGTTGTAGGAGCTGGGATTGGGGATCGCGCCGATCTCGGGATCGTAGATCACCAGGCCATCGCCCTCGGACGACATG
>JAUXRT010000407.1 GCA_030681635.1 Reyranella sp. | reverse complement strand
GACCGCGGCAGAGAGGGTGATGCGGCAATGATTGGACTGCGGCGCGCCGCAGGTGATCAGCGTGTCGGCACCGTGGGCCAGCGCATCGGCCGCCAGAAACTCGAGCTTGCGGGTCTTGTTGCCGCCGGGAAAGAGGCCCAGCAGATCGTCGCGCTTGATCCAGATCTCCGGACCGACGCCGCCGGGGCAGCTTGCCGCCAGGGCCTTGGTGAAGTGCGGCAGCAGTTCGATCGGCGTAGGGGCATGAGTGTAGCTACGACGCGGGAAACGGGCCAAATCCATTCGATCAACTCCAGCGAGAGACGTCCATTCCGCTTCGCCCCCGGCGCACGCGACACGGTGCAAGCTTTAGCATTCTACTTGCTTAGCTTCACCCATTCTTCCTCGGTCAGCGTCTGCACACCGAGTTCAGCCGCCTTGCGGGCTTTCGAGCCGGCATTCTCGCCGACCACGACGAGGCTGGTCTTCTTCGACACCGAGTCCGTGACCTTGGCGCCCAGCTCCTCGGCCCGCGCCTTGGCGGCATCGCGGGTCATCGAACTGAGCTCGCCGGTGAAAACCACGATCTTGTCCTTGAGCAGGGCATCGGCCGCGATCACGCGGCGCGTCACCGGCTCGATGGTGAGCTGCCTCCGCAGGTCCTTGATGATGTCGACGGTGTGGCCCTCGCCGAAGAAGGCGCACATGGCATCCGCCGTGGTGACGCCGATCTGCTCGATGTTGCAGAGCCGGCCGTAGCTGTCGCCGACTTCGGCCACCGCCTTCTCCTTCTTCAGCGGGTCGGGCTTCCTCTTCCGCTCCCCGGTCGCGGCCAGCATCTCGGCCAGCCAGGTGTCGGCGTCGCCATATTCCTGGGCCAGCAGCTTGGCCGTGGCCTCGCCGATCAGCGGGATGCCGATGGCGTAGATATAGCGGTCGAGCGGGATCGTGCGCCGCGCGTCGATCGCCGCCAGCAGGTTGCGCACCGACAGGTCGCCCCAGCCCTCGCGCTTGTGAATGTCGCCGGCCCTCTCCTTTAGCCGGAAGAGATCGGCCGGCGTCTTCAGGAGCCCGTCGCGCCAGAAATTCTCGATGTGGGTGCCGCCGAGGCCCTCGATATCGAAGGCGTAGCGCGACACGAAGTGGCGCATCCGCTCGACCTGCTGGAACGGACATTCGAGTCCACCCGAGCAACGCCGCACCACGCCGCCCTCCTCGCTCGCCACCTTGGTTTTTAGCGGACAGGGGCAATGGGTAGGGAACTCGTACTTGTGCGTCTTCTTCGGCCGCTCCTCGGGCACGAACCCCAGCACCTGCGGGATGACATCGCCGGCGCGCTGGATGATCACCGTATCGCCGACGCGGACGTCGAGGCGCTCGATCTCGTCGGCATTGTGCAAGGTGGCGCGCGCCACCATGACGCCGCCGACATTGACCGGCTCAAGATCGGCCACGGGCGTCAGCGCACCGGTGCGGCCGACCTGGATGACGATGTCGTTCAGCCGGGTCCGTGCCTGCTCGGCGGGGAACTTGTGGGCAATCGCCCAGCGCGGCGCGCGGCTCACGAAGCCCAGGCGCTCCTGCCAGTCGATGCGGTCGACCTTGTAGACGACGCCGTCGATGTCGTAGGGCAGCGCGGCCCGCTGGGCGGCCATTCCGGCGTAGTAGTCGAGCACCTGTTCCGGCGTCCGGCAGAGCTTGGACTGCGGATTGACCTTGAAGCCCCAGCCTTTGAGCAGCTTGAGATATTCGCTCTGCGTCTTCCAGGTACGCGGCTCGGCCTCACCCCAGGCATAAGCAAAGAAACGCAAGGGCCGGCTGGCGGTGATGGTGGAATCGAGCTGGCGCAGCGACCCCGCCGCGGCATTGCGCGGGTTGGCGAAGACCTTCTCCTCGTCGGCCTCCTGCCGCTTGTTCATGGCCAGGAAGGCCGCGCGTTCCATGTAGACCTCGCCGCGAATTTCTATGCTGCCGGGCGCCTTGCCCTTCAGCTCGTGCGGAATGTCCTTCACGGTACGGAGGTTGGGTGTCACGTCCTCGCCGGTCGTGCCGTCGCCGCGCGTCGCGCCCACGGTGAAGACGCCGTCCTCGTAGCGCAGGCTGATCGACAGGCCGTCGATCTTGGGCTCACAGGCGAGCGCCACCTGCTCGTCCTCGGCAAGGTCGATGTCACGCTCCAGCGCGCGGCGGACGCGGACGATGAACTCACGCACCTCGTCCTCGCTGAAGGCATTGTCGAGCGACAGCATGGGCCGCGCATGCCTGACCTTGGCGAAGGCGGTGGTCGGCGGCGGCGCCACCTTCTGCGTCGGGCTGAACATGTCGGCGAGCTGCGAAAAGCGCGTCTCGATCGCCTTCAGCCGCTGGCGCAGCCTGTCGTACTCGGCATCCGAGATCTCAGGGTCATCCTTCTCGTGATAGAGCTTGTCGTGATGGGCAATCTCGTCGGTCAGCCGCTTTTGTTCGGCGCGCGCCTGACGCTCGGTGAGATCCTCGACCTTCAGCGCAGCAACGACTTTTGCGGCTTTCGACATGTCAGCCCGCGGCCGCCAGCAGGCGGTCGGCGGCGGCGCGGGCCTCGGCCGTCACCTCGGCACCCGACAGCATGCGCGCGATCTCCTCTCGGCGGCCCTTGGCGTCGAGCGCCAGCACATCAGTGCTGGCGGAATTGCGGGTCGTCGTCTTCTGGATCAGCCAATGGCGGTCGGCGACGGCGGCGACCTGGGGCGAATGCGTCACCACCAGCACCTGCACGTCCTTGGCCAGTCGCTTCAGCCGCTCACCCACGGCCGCCGCGGTGGCGCCACCGATGCCGGAATCGACCTCGTCGAACACGATCGTGGCCGCATCGCCCACCTTGGCGAGGCAGACTTTCAGCGCCAGCAGGAACCTCGACAGCTCGCCGCCCGACGCGATCCGCGCGATCGGCGCCGGCGGCGTACCGGGATTTGTGGCGACGGTGAACTGCACCCGGTCGGTACCGGCCTCGGACCAGTCGGCTTCGGGCAGCGGCGCAAGCTCGGTCACGAACTTCGCCTTTTCGAGCTTGAGCGGTGCCAGCTCAGCCGCCACCGCCTTGTCGAGCCGGACAGCACCCTTGCGGCGTGCCGCGGCCTGCGCTTCGGCCGCCGCGGCGTAGCCGGCACGGGCAGCCTTGGCCGTGGCGGCGAGCTTCTTCAGGCTGGCCTCGCCAGAATCGAGTGCCGCGAGTTGGGCGGCCATCTTGCCGGCAAGGGCCGCCAGTTCCGCCACGGCGACGTTGTGTTTGCGCGCGAGCGCCCGCAGCCCGAACAGCCGCTCCTCGATCTTCTCCAGCCGCGCCGGGTCGAACTCCAGCGCGTCCCGTGCGGCCTCGAGCTGCGCCTGCGCCTCGGTCGCCTCGCTCAGCGCCCGGTCGAGCGCGGCCAGCGGTGCGTCGAGATGGCCGGCGGCCTTGTCGACGTTGCGCTCGATCAGGCGATGCGCCGTGCCGAGCGACGCGATCGTGCCCCGGCCCTGCTCCAGCTCGGCCAGCGCCTGCGTCACGGCCTCGCCTAAGGCACTGCCGGCACGCAGCAACTGCCGCTCCGATGCCAGGGTCTCCTCGTCGTCTGGCCTGGGCGCAAGCGCCTCGAGTTCCTTCACGGCGTGGCGCAGGAAATCCTCGTCGCGCCGAGCCGCTTCGGCGGCAGCCTCGGCATCGGCGCGCGCCTGTTCGGCCGCGCGCCAGGCGTGCCAAGCCGTCCGGACGGCATCGGCCTGCTTGTCCAGGCCGGCAAAGGCGTCGAGCGAGCCGCGGTGGGTGGCGATGTCGAGCAGCCCGTGCTGCTCCATCTGTCCCTGGATTTCGACCAGCGTGTCGCCGAGCCGGCGCAGCAGGGCCACCGACGCCGGCTGGTCGTTGACGAAGGCGCGGCCGCGGCCGTCGGCGCCGACTGTGCGGCGCAACGTCAGGACGTCCTCGTCGCCCAGCCCTTGCTCGGCCAGGATCGCGTGGGCAGGATGGGCCTTGGGCAGATCGAAGGAAGCGGCGACCGACGCCTGCGCCGCCCCGCGGCGCACGGCGGACGACTCGGCGCGCGCACCCAGCGCGAGGCCGAGGGCATCGATCAGGATCGACTTGCCGGCGCCGGTTTCACCCGTGAGGGCGCCCAGGCCGCCCTGCCCGGCGCGTGCGAAACCGAGGTCGAGCTTCTCGATCAGGACGAAGTCACGGATCGAAAGCGAAACCAGCATGCCCGGTCAGAAGAGTCCGAAGAACCAGCTACTCTTCTCGTCGGGCGGCTTCTGGCCCTCGCCGGTCATCAGGAAGTAGCTGTCCTGGTACCACTCGCTGCCCGGGAAATTGAACCCCAGCACGGCGGCATTCTCCTGGGCTTCGTTCTTCACGCCGAGCGCCAGATAGCTCTCGACGAGACGATGGAGCGCCTCCGGCACGTGCGTGGTCGTCTGGTAGCGTTCGATCACGACGCGATAGCGGTTGATCGCGCCGACATACTGCTGGTTCGACTGGTAGTAGCGGCCGACAGCCATCTCCTTGCCGGCGAGATGGTCGATGGCGAGCTCGACCTTGAGGCGCGCATCGCGCGCGTACGGCGAGCCGGAGAAACGCTTGACGACTTCCGCCAGCGACTCGAGCGCCTGCTGCGTGACGCGCTGGTCGCGGCCAACGTCGGAGATCTGTTCGTAGTAGCAAAGCGCCTTCAGGTAATAGGCGTAGGCGAGATCGCGATGCCCGGGATGGAGCTGGATGAAGCGATCCAGCGCGATGATGGCCTCGTCGTACTTGTTCGATTGATAGTAGGCGAAGGCAGCCATGATCTGGGCCTTGGTGGCCCACACCGAATAGGGATGCTGGCGGTCGACTTCCTCGAAGCCCTTGGCGGCCTTCTTGTATTCCTGGGCCCCCAGCTCATCGAGCGCCTGGTTGTAGAGCTGCTCCACCGGCCTCTCGACGTAGTTCTTGTCGTCGTCCGACGAGCCGCAGCCGGCCAGGCCCAGCGCCATAGACGCCAGAGCCAGTCCTGCAACCACGTGCCGAGTGATACCTACGCCCGCTTTCGACATTTCCCATCCGTCAAACCAGAGTGCCGCCGGGTTATATCACGCTGAAGCCAAAAAAAGAGGGGCCGAACGGCCCCTCGATAGGATGCGTGGAGAACCCGGAAAGTCTGCGTCAGTTGGCTTGCCGACGCAGGAACGCGGGTATTTGCAGATCGTCGTCATCCCGGGCGGGTTTGGTCCGCTCGGTGACGTCGAGGCTGATCGAGGTCTGGACCGGCGCGGCCCGAACAACAGGCTTTGGCGCGACGGCCACGACGTTTTCCGGCATCGCACGCGGCTCCGCGGGAGCGGCCGCTGCGGTCACCGGCTTGGGCGCCGAGAACGCGCCGGTGATGCGCTGGAAGAGGTTGGGCGAGCGGCTGTCGCCGCCGGCCGGGCGCGCGGCCATCGGTCGCGTGCTGGGTTCCGGCGCGCGCACAGCGGCCTTCATCGGCGGGCGGCTGACACGCCAGTCGTTCTCATCGACCAACGGCCGCTGGGCCGCAGGAGCGGCGGGAGCCGCCATCGGCGCGGGCGCCGGAGCCGCCGCGATCGGAGGGGCAACCGGAGCCTGCACCATTACAGGCGCCGGCGGGGCCATGGGAGCTTCGACCGGCGCCGCTGCCATGATCTGCGCCGGGATGGGCGCCTCGGCGATCGGCGCCTGGATGATCGGGGCGTAGGCGATCGGGGCGTGGGCGATCGGGGCCGGGGCGGCCTCGGCCATCGGAGCGGCTTCCATCATCGCCGGTACCGGCGGCGCGACAGGGGCGGCCGGCGGTGCCATGGGAGCCATCGCGACAGGCGCCGCGGGGATCGGTGCCGCAGTCGCCGCGGCCGGCATGGCGACGCGACCGACCGGCGGCGCGGCCGGACGGCTGAGCGCCGGCTGACCAGTCTGCATCGGGCGGCTCATGTCGAGCGAGAGGTAGTTCGGCGCCGGCTGCTGCGCCGCCATGGCGGCGATGCCGGTGGCAACCACCGACACGCGCATGCGGCCCTGCATGGTGGCATCGAAGGTCGAGCCGAAGATGATGTTCGCTTCGGCGTCGACTTCCTCGCGGATACGGTTCGCCGCCTCGTCGACCTCGTGCAAGGTCATGTCGAGGCCGCCGGTGATGTTGATGAGGACGCCCTGGGCGCCCTTCATCGAATGGTCCTCCAGCAGCGGGTTGGAGATCGCCGACTCGGCGGCAACGCGGCTGCGGTCGGGACCTTCGGCCTCGCCGGTGCCCATCATCGCCTTGCCCATCTCGCCCATCACGGTGCGGATATCGGCGAAGTCGAGGTTGATGAGGCCGGGCATGACCATGAGATCGGTGACGCCGCGCACGCCCATGTGCAGCACGTCGTCGGCCATCTTGAAGGCGTCGGCGAAGGTCGTCTTCTCGTTGGCGATCTTGAACAGGTTCTGGTTGGGAATGACGATCAGCGTGTCGACCACCTTCTCCAGCTCGGTGATGCCCAGCTCGGCCGACTGCATGCGGCGCCGGCCCTCGAAGTGGAACGGCTTGGTGACGACGCCGATGGTGAGGATGCCCTGTTCGCGCGCGGCCGCGGCGATCACGGGGGCAGCGCCAGTGCCGGTGCCACCGCCCATGCCGGCGGTGACGAACACCATGTTGGCGCCGTCGAGAAGCTGCAGGATCTCGGGCAAGGCCTCCTCGGCCGCCTGACGACCGACCTCGGGCCGCGCGCCCGCGCCAAGTCCCTGGGTGATGGTGATGCCGAGCTGCACCCGCCGGTCGGCAAGCGACTGGCCGAGCGCCTGAGCGTCGGTGTTGGCGACGATGAACTCGACGCCTTCCAACGCGGCACTGATCATGTTGTTGACGGCGTTTCCACCGGCGCCACCGACACCGACAACGGTGATACGCGGCTTAATCTCCGACTCCTTTTGGGGGAGGCTGAGGTTGATTGTCATTCGGCTTTCTCCACGCAAACGAGGGGGGTATCTGCTCGGAGTAGCGACGCGGACCCTTTTAAGGAAAGACCCTTCACCGCCACCGGGCTTTTTCTTATCGTTGACTACAGCCTGTTGGGGATTGCCATGTCCCACACAACATATTGCCTAAAAGTTCTCTCTAATCCAACTGCCAATGCGACCAATTCGACTCGCCTGTGCTTCTGCCGACGTCGGCTGGGCCTGTGCGGCAGCGTGATGGTGCAGTGCAAACGAGAGCAGCCCTGCCGCCGCCGAAAAGGCCGGCCCGCCGGTCGAATCGGCGAGCCCGGCGAGGCGCAAGGGAGCTCCCGTTCGGACCTTCTTGTTGAGAATGGCCGCCGCCACCTCGGGCACGCCGTCGAGCTGGCAACCGCCGCCGACCAGAACGGCCCGCCCGCCTGCCAACTTATCCACACCGCTGGCTTCGAGGCGGCTGCGGACCAGTTCGAACGTCTCCTCGATGCGTGGCCGGATGACGCCGACCAGGATCGAGCGCGGGATGTGATTGGGACGCGTGCGATCTTCCTCGCCGATCAACGGCACGTCGATGATGTCGTACTCGTCGTTGGGCTTGGAGACGGCACGGCCGATCTGGGTCTTCATGCGCTCGGCATGGGCGACTGGGGTGGCAAGGCCACGGGCGATATCGCGGGTGACGTGCTCGCCGCCGACCGGGATCGAATCGACGTGGACGAGATGGCCTTCATAGAAGACGGCGATCGAGGTCGTGCCGCCGCCCATGTCGATCAGCGTGACGCCGAGATCGCGTTCATCCGACACCAGCGAGCTCAGGCCCGAGGCATGGGCCGCGACGACGCGTTCGGCGATCTCGAGATGGGCGCGCCGCACGCAGACCTGGAGGTTGCGCATGGCGCCGCTCGTGGCCGTCACCAGGTGCACATCGACGCCCAGGCGCTCGCCGAACATGCCGCGGGCATCGCGCACCGGGACGCCGTCGACGGTGTAGCCGATCGCCTCGGAATGGATGATGTCGCGGTCGGCGGTCTCGGCCGGCAGGTGAATGTGGGTCTGCACCCGCCGCACGTCGCGCTCGCCGATCTCGTGGTGGCCGATCGCGACCTCGAGGCTCTGGTTGTGCGAGGCGGCCGAGCCGCCGCTGACACCGACGATGACCTCGCGCACGTGCTCGCCGCACATCTCCTCGGCCGTCGACACCGCCGAGGAGATCGCGCGGGTGGCGGCCTCCATGTCGATGATGTTGCCGGAGCGCATGCCCTGGGCGGCCTGGTGGCCAATGCCGACCACACGCAGCCCCTGCCCGTCGACTCGCGCCACGAAGCAGACGACCTTGCTGGTTCCGATATCGAGCGCCGCAATGACGCCATTTCTTGCCTTCGCCACGATGTCCCCCGTCTCTACGCGTACACTTTAGGTTTCATTGGACGTCACACCGGACCGGGGGACGCATCGCCGCCCGGTCCGCGTTTCCTCAGGTAGAGCTTGTCCGGCAGCCTGAGGTCGACGACGCCGTATTCGCGCGACAACAGCTTGTGCTGCGCTTCCAGCTTGGCGATATGCTGGAGGGCCGCGACCGCATCTTCCTCAGGCAGCCAGATCTCCACGCCGTTGTTCAACACCAGGTTCCAGCGGCGCTGGCCGACCCAAACGGCGGCGCGCAACTGGCGGGTAAGCGCCGGTTCGTAGGCGAGCAGCAGCAGCAGTTCGCCGACATGCTCGGGCGCGCCCGGCCCGCCCAGCAGCAGCAGCGACTCGGCGCCGGGCGGCATGCGGCTGGCGCGGACGGTGCGGCCGTTCCTGTCGATCAGCGTGTATTCGGCGCCGTTTTGCCACAGCGCAACGGCGCGGCGTTCACGCAAGGTCACGTACAGCGTGTCCGGCAGGCGCCGCTCGACGGTAGCGCCCGCCACCCAGTCGATCGCCTCGAGACGCTGGCGGGAAGCCTGCAGGTCGACACCCAGCAGCGAGTCGCCGGCCTTGACGTTGAGCGCAGCCAGGATGGCTTCGCGCTCGACATAGTCGCGCCCCTCGACGGTGACGTCGGCGAGCTTGAACGGGGTGATAGCGCCCACGATGCTGCGCCCCACCGAATCGATCCGGCTCTGGACCTCGACCAGCCAGCCCTCGCGCCAGGCCCACCAGCCGCCGCCGGCACCGCCGCCCAGGATCAGGACGACGAGGCCCAGCATCATCGGCTGCCGCCACAGCGGGCGGCCGGTCTTGCGTATGGGGCCGCGCTTCTTGCGGCGGTCGTAGTCGCGCCGCGGCGCCGCCGTCTTGGCGGACGTCTTGGCGGAGGTTTTCGAAGAAGCGGCGGTCACGACGGATGCCTCGCGTGATCGACCATCCAGGTCATGAGATCGGACCACGAGATGCCGGCCCATTTGGCCTGCTCCGGCGCCAGCGACAGCGGCGTCATGCCGGGTTGGGTGTTGAGTTCGAGGATGACGAGCCCCGACGTGCCGGGCTTCGAATCGTCCCAGCGGAAGTCGGCGCGGCTGAGGCCTTCGCAGCCAAGCTCCTGATACGCCGCGAGCGCCCACTGCTTCGCCGCCTCGTAGACGTCGGCCGGTACCGGCGCCGGCACGAGATGCTCGGTGATGCCGTCGGTGTACTTGGCTTCGTAGTCGTAGAAGCGGGTGCGCGGCCGGAGTTCGGTCACCGCGATGGACTTGTCGCCCATCACCGCGACCGTGAGCTCGCGGCCCGGCACGAACTTCTCGACCAGCACGCGCTCGCCGAACGCCGCCTCGGCGGCCTCGACCGCGGCGAGGTTGTCGCCGTCGCGCACGATATGGACGCCGATGCTGGAGCCCTGGTCGATCGGCTTCACGACATACGGCCGCGGCATCGGATCGCCCGCGGCGAGCGATCGGCGCTCGATCACGCGACCCTCGGCAACGCGCAGGCCAAGCGACGCGAAGACGTGTCGCGCCAGCGGCTTGTCCATGGCGATCGCCGAGGCGAGCACGCCGGAGTGTGTGTAGGGAATCGCCATGATCTCGAGCACGCCCTGGATGCAGCCGTCCTCGCCGTAGCGGCCGTGGAGCGCGTTAAACACGACGTCAGGTCCACCGCCCGCCGCCGGCCGCAGGAAGTCGACCAGGGCGCGCAGGTCGCGCTTCACATCGTATTCGACGACCTTGTGACCACCCTCGCGCAATCCTTCGGCGCACGCCTTGCCGCTCACCAGCGAGACCTCGCGCTCGGGCGACCAGCCGCCCATCAGGACCGCGACGGTGCGTGTCATGCCGCCTCCCCGATGCGCTTGATTTCCCAGGCCAGCTGCACGCCGCTGTGCGCAAGCACGCGCCGGCGCACTTCCTCGCCCAGGGCCTCGATGTCGGCAGCCGTCGCGGCGCCAAGATTGATCAGGAAGTTGCAATGCTTTTCCGAGACCTGCGCCTCGCCGACGCGCAGGCCGCGGCAGCCGGCACGGTCGATCAACTCCCATGCCTTGTGGCCCTCGGGATTGACGAAGGTCGACCCGCCGGTGCGGCTGCGCGGCTGGGAGTCGGTGCGGGCGGCATCGATCTCGGCGATGCGCCGCGCGATCGCGAGCTGGTCGCCCGGCGTGGCGCGCAGCCGGGCCGAGGTGAAGATCCAGTCGGCAGGTGCGGCGCTATGACGATAGCTGAAGCCGAGATCCGCGGCGGCGATGCGATGGACGGCACCGCGGCGATCGACCGCCTCGGCCGACACCAGCACCTGCGCGAGTTCCCCGCCATAGGCACCGCCATTCATGGCGATGGCGCCGCCGATCGTGCCGGGAATGCCGCTCAGGAATTCCAGTCCGGCCAGACCATTGTCTCGTGCGGTCAGCGCGACGTTGAGGTCCGGCGCGCCGGCACCACTCACCAGCTCGTTGCCCTCGACGGCGATGCCGGTGAAGCCGCGCATCAGGCGGATGACCACGCCCCGGACGCCGCCGTCGCGCACCAGAAGGTTCGAGCCGACACCCAGCACCGTGACCGCTACATCGGCCGGAAGTGCGGCCAGAAACGAGGCCAGATCCTCAGCATCAGCCGGTCGGAACAGGACTTCCGCCGGTCCGCCAGTGCGGAACCAGGTTTGCGGCCCGAGCGGCGCATCGGCCACGAGCCGGCCGCGCGGCCTGGGCAGCCGGTCGATCAGATGAGGCTTGGATGTCGCGAGTGCCATCATGCCGCCGATCCACCATAGGGGCCGGGATCGTTCGCAATGGCGCGCGGGCCGGCCTGCTCGGCGGCAAGCTGCTGAATCTGGCCCGGCAAGGCATGCGCCCAGGCGGTGATGTTGCCGGCGCCCAGACAGACCACGACATCGCCCGGCCGCGCGGCCTGCCAGATCAGCGTCGGCAAATCGCCCGGCGCGCCGAGCGGCGTCACGTCGCGATGGCCGGCGCGGCTCACCAGGTTGACCAGCATGTCGCGGTTGACGCCTTCGATCGGCGCTTCGCCGGCGGCATAGACGTCGGCGATGATCACCGCGTCGGCATCGGTGAAGCAGGCGGCGAACTCGGCTTTTAGCGAGGCGAGACGCGAATATCGATGCGGCTGCATGACGGCGATGACGCGGCCCGACCCGCCATAGGCCTGGCGGGCGGCACGCAGCACGGCGGCAATCTCCACCGGATGATGACCATAGTCGTCGATGATGGTGATGCCGTGCGCCTCGCCGGTCTTGGTGAAGCGGCGCTTGACGCCCGCGAAGGTGCTCAGCGCGCGGCGGATGGTGTCGTCGGACAGGCCCATCTCTTGCGCCACGGCGATGGCGGCCAGGGCGTTCTGCACGTTGTGCTGGCCGAACATCGGCAGGCGCAGGCCGCTGATGATGCGCGACTCGTTGGTGGTGCGATGCTCGACATGAACGTCGAAATCGGCGCCGCTGCGGTCGAGCCGCAGGTTGATCGCCCGCACGTCGGCATTGGCGCCGATGCCATAGGTGATGATGCGGCGGTCGGCGACGCGCGGGATCAACGCCTGGACCTCGGGATGGTCCGAGCACAGCACGGCGAAGCCGTAGAACGGGATGTTCTCGACGAAGCGCACGAAAGCCTCGCGCAACGCGTCGAAGGTGCCGTAGTGGTCGAGATGCTCGGGATCAACGTTGGTGACCACGGCGATGGTCGCGGGCAACCGCAGGAACGAGCCGTCCGATTCGTCGGACTCCACCACCATCCAGTCGCCGTCGCCCAGCCGCGCGTTGGTGCCGTAGGCGTTGATGATGCCGCCGTTGATCACGGTCGGATCGAGACCGCCGGTGTCGAGCATGGCGGCGACCAGCGAGGTCGTCGTGGTCTTGCCGTGCGTGCCGCCGACGGCGATCGACCATTTTAGCCGCATCAGCTCGCCCAGCATCTCGGCGCGGCGCACCACAGGCACAAGCCGGGCGCGCGCGGCCATGACCTCGGGATTGTCCTTCTTCACGGCGCTCGAAACGACGACGACCTGGGCGTTGGAGACATTGTCGGCACGGTGGCCGATCATCACCTTCATGCCGAGATCGGCGAGGCGCCGCGTGTTCGCCCCCTCGGCGACGTCGCTGCCCTGCACCTTGTAGCCAAGATTGTGCAGGACCTCGGCGATGCCGGACATGCCGATGCCGCCGATGCCGACGAAGTGGATGAGACCGATATCCAGCGGCAGCGCCCTCATGCGGCGACTCCTGACGGTGAAAGAGTGAAGCCGGTCATTTCGATGACCAGATCGGCAAGCCGCGCGGCGGCATCGGGCCGTCCCGCGGCGTGAGCAGCGGCGGCCATCGCCGCCAGACGCTGCGGCGCCTCGAACAGCCCGTTCAGATGCGACGCCAGGGTGGCGGCCGTGAACGAGGCATGCGGAATGACGATGCAGGCGCCCGTCGCTTCGAACGCACGCGCATTCGCGCTCTGATGATCGTCGGCGGCATAAGGATAGGGAATCAGAATCGACGGCCGGCCGATGGTGGCCAGTTCGGCCACGGTCGAGGCGCCGGAGCGGCCGATCACGAGATGCGCCGCCCCCAACCTGGCCGGCAGGTCGGCGAAGAACGGCGCGAGCTCGGCCACGATGCCCGCCGCGGTGTAGGTCGCCCGCACGCGCTCGATATCCTCGGGCCGGCATTGCTGCACCAGCCGCACGCGTGCACGCAATGCCTGGGGCAGTGAAAGGATCGCCTCGGGAACGACCTGGCTGAACGACGCAGCACCTTGGCTTCCGCCAAACACGAGGAGGTCGATGACGCGACCCTCGCCCGGCGCGCGATAGGGCAGGCTGCGCAACAGACGCACCGGCTCGCGCACGGGATTGCCGACCAGGCAGGCGCGCCGATCGTCGGCGGCAATATGTTGCGTTCGGGCGAACGACGTCGCCACGCGCGCAGCACCTCCCAGAACGAGGCGGTTCGCCTTGCCGAGCACGGCATTCTGCTCGTGCAGCATCGCCGGCAACCGGCGCAGGCGGGCTGCGATCAGGGTCGGCACCGAGGCATAACCACCGAAGCCCACGACGGCCGACGGGCCGATGCGCCCCAGGGCGCGCCACGCATCGAACAGGCCGAGGGCAAGCGCGAACATCGCCGCGAGCCGCTTGCGCAACGAGCCAGTGGGGCTCGCGGAACGGATGTAGTGGATGGGCCGGCGCGACAGCGCGCCTTGCCATTGCTTGCCGCGCGAGTCCGTCACCAGCGTGAACGGCAGGCCGCGAGCCTCGAGTTCACCGGCCAGCGCCTCGGCCGGAAACACGTGTCCGCCGGTGCCGCCGGTCGCCAGGACCACGGGACCCAAGGGGGTATGGCCTTCGGCCATCACACCGCCTCCCGGAGGCCGGCATGCTCACGCGTCAGCGACAACAGCATGCCGAGACAGATCGCCATGGCGAGCGCCGAGGAGCCGCCATAGGAGATGAACGGCAGCGTCATGCCCTTGGCGGGGATGAGCTGGATGGTCGAGGCCATGTTGATGGCCGCCTGCAGGCCGAACTGCACGGCGAGGCCGGTGGCCGCCAGGGTAATGAAGAGGCTGGTCTCCTTCGACGCGCGCGACATCGAGCGCAGAGTCACGAAGGCGAACAGGCCCAGGATCAGCAGGCAGACAACGAGACCGAACTCCTCGCCGGCAACGGCCATCACGAAATCGGTGTGCGCGTCGGGCAACTGCGCCTTGACCGTGCCCTCGCCCGGGCCGCGCCCGAACAATGAGCCGTTCATGAAGGCTTCGAGGGAGGTATTGACCTGGTAGTTGTCGCCCGACGAGGGGTCGAGGAAGCGATCGAAGCGACTGCGGACGTGGCTGAACAGGAAGTAACTGCCGAACAGCGCCCCCCCGGCACCCGCCGCGCCGAAGCCGGCGACCCACATCGGCAGGCCGACGACGAAGAGCTGTACCCCCCAGACCGCGGCGACAACGACGCTCATGCCGAGATCGGGCTGCAGGATCAGGAGCCCGAGGACCGTGCCTACCAGCAGGGTGCAGAGGAAATAGCCTGGCACCCGGCGCTCGGTGCGGCTTTGCGCCAGCAGCCAAGCCGAGATCACGGCGAGGCTGGGCTTGGCGAACTCCGAGGGCTGCAGGCTGGAAAGGCCGGGCACGGAGATCCACCGCCGAGCGCCCTTGATCTCGACGCCGATGACGAAAGTGGCAGCCAGCAGCACCACGCTGCCGCAGAACACCAGCAGGGCAAGCCGCCGGACATGGCGCGGCGAGGCCAGCGAAATCGCCAGCATCACCATGAGCGCCATCGGCAGGAAGATGAACTGGCGCTTGGCAAACATGAACGAGTCGGCGCCGATGCGCTCGGCCGCCGGCGGCGACGCCGCAAGAGTCAGCAGAACGCCAAAGGCCATGATCGCCAGGATCGCGCCCAGCGACCATCGAGCGACGGTCCACCACCATTGGCCGATCACGCTGCGGTCGTCGCGTGGAACCTGGATCATGCCGCCATCCCCAAACGCTGGGCACCCGGCAACGCTCGCGCCATGGCGCGAAAGGCATCGCCGCGATGCTCGTAACTCTTCCACTGATCCCACGAGGCGCAGGCCGGCGAGAGCAGGACCACCGCCGCACCGCCTCCCTGACCGCCACACTCGCGCTGCGCGCGCAGGTGCGCCGCATCGAGCGCCGACTGCAGATCGCCGCAGCGGCTGTAGGGCAGCTTGCCTTCGAGCTGGCCGGCGAACAGATCGGTCGCTTCGCCGATCAGGAAGGCATGGCGGATACGGTCGAAGTAGGCCGCGAGCGGTGCCACGCCGCCCTCTTTCGCCTGGCCGCCGAGGATCCAGTAAATGTCGTGATAGCTCGAAAGCGCCCGCGCCGCGGCCTCCGCATTGGTCGCCTTGCTGTCGTTGATGTAGACGACGTTGCCCACCTGGGCGACACGCTCCTGGCGGTGCGGCAAGCCGGGATAGCTGCGCAGACCCTCGACAATCCGCTCGCGCGGCAGGTCGAGCCAGCGGCAGGCGGCCCAGGCGCAGGCGGCGTTCTGCGCATTGTGGTCACCCGGCAGCGTCGGCACATCGGAGAAGTCGACCGCATAGCCGTCGGCGTCGATCAGGCGGCCGGCGCGAAATGAGACGCCGCCGGCGACCGGCCGATCGAAGGCCACTGGGATGGCGACGATGCCCGGCCGCGCCGAGATCCTGTCGTGGACGCCGCGCGAAGGCTCGTCGTCGATGCCGATCACGGCACAATCGCCGGCTTGCTGACGGGCGAAGATGTTTTCCTTGGCCGCGACATAGCCCGCCATGTCGCCGTGACGGTCGATATGGTCGGGCGTGACGTTCAGCCAGACAGCGATGTTGGCACGGAAGGTTTCCAGCAGTTCGAGCTGGTACGATGACAGTTCGAGGACATAGACGCCGCCCTCGCCCAGCGGCGCCAGATCGAGTGCGCCCCGTCCGATGTTGCCGCCGACTTCGCATTGCACACCGGCCTGGGCGAGGATGTGGCCGATCAGAGCCGTCGTCGTCGACTTGCCGTTGGTCCCGGTGATGGCCACGAAGCACGCCTTCGGGGCGGCACGGGCCAGCAGCTCGACATCGCAGATGATCTTCTTGCCCGCCGCGCGCGCCGCCGCCGCCACGGGATGCGGCACCGGCAGATGGCTGGGAATGCCAGGGCTGATGACCAGCGCCGTCGTGCGCGACCAGTCGATCGAGGCCGGATCTGCGAGCGCCACGCCGGCGGCAACCGCGGCCGCGCGCGAGGCGGCGTCGTCATCCCAGGCGACGCATCCGACGCCCGCCGCCGCGAGGGCGCGCGCCGTCGCCAGGCCGGAGCGCGCGAGCCCCAGCACGACGAAGGACGATCCCTTGAGGAAGGCGAGATCGATCATCCGCTCACCTCAGCTTCAATGTGGCGAGGCCCGCCATCGCGAGGATGGCGGCGATGATCCAGAAGCGGAACACGATGGTGGGCTCGGCCCAACCCTTCTGCTCGAAATGATGGTGCAGCGGCGCCATGCGGAAGACGCGGCGCCCCGTCCACTTGTAGGACAGGACCTGGACGATCACCGAGACGGTCTCGAGCACGAACAGCCCGCCCACGATCGCCAGCACGATCTCGTGCTTGGTGACGACGGCCACGGCGCCCAGCGCGCCACCGATGGCGAGCGAACCGGTATCGCCCATGAACACCATCGCAGGCGGGGCATTGAACCACAGGAAACCGAGCCCGGCGCCGACCAGCGCCGCCAGCAGCACCGCGAGTTCGCCCGACCGCGGGACATGATGGAGATAGAGATAGTTGGTGAGGATGGTGTTGCCGACGACGTAGGCGATCAGGCCGAACACGGCCGACGCCATGATGACCGGACCGATCGCGAGGCCATCGAGACCGTCGGTCAGGTTAACGGCGTTGGAGGCGCCCACCATCACGAGACAGCCGAAGGCCACGAAGCCCACGACGCCCAGGGGCAGCAGAAGGTCCTTGAGGAAGGGCAGCGCCAGCATGTAGCGGAGCGGCGTCGGCGACAGTTGCGCGATCATGTAGGCCGCGACGGCAGCGACGGCGATCGACAGCGCGAGCTTCACCTTGCCCGGCACGCCCTTGGAGTTGCGCTTGGTGACCTTGAGGAAATCGTCCCACAGGCCGATCGCGCCGAACGCCAGGGTGACGGCGAGCACGATCCAGACATAGCGGTTGCTGAGGTCGGCCCACAGCAGCGTGGCGATGGCGAGCGTGATCAGGATCAGGAGACCGCCCATGGTGGGCGTGCCCTTCTTGGTCAGGAGGTGACTGGCGGGACCGTCGTCACGGATCGGCTGGCCCTGCTGCTGCTTGCTGCGCAGCCAGCGGATCAGGACGCCGCCGATCAGGAAGCTCAGAACCAGCGCCGTGATGAACGCGCCGATCGAGCGGAACGTCAGGTAGCGGAACAGGTTGAACGGCCCGAACACGTCCGCCAACGGATAGAGAAGGTTATAGAACATCCTTAGAGTCCCACCTCGCCGCCGCTTGCCGCCACAATGGCGTCTACGACGAATTTCATTTTCGAACCCAGCGAACCCTTCACCGCGACCACGTCACCGGCACGAAGGGCTGCTGCGACCTCGCCAGCGAGCGAGGCTGAATCCGGTCGATGCACGCCGCGCTGCGCCGGCGCCAGGCATTGCCACAGTGCCTGCATGTGCGGCCCGCACAGGAACACCTGCGCCGCCCCGCTCATTGCCACCGCGTCGGCCAGGCCCGCGTGATAGGCGTCGGCATCTGCGCCTTCGCCCAGCTCACGCATGTCACCCAACGCCAGCACGCGACGTCCGCCGGGCTTGGGCTCGGTACGCGACAGCACGGCGAGCATGGCGCGGACCGACACCGGGTTGGCGTTGTAGCTCTCATCGAGCAGCTCGATCGCACCGGCCCCGAACGTCAGCATCCGGCGCGCGCCCCGACCCGGCGACGCCTTGACCTTCGCCAGCCTCGCCGCGGCCTCTGCCACGTCGGCGCCCAGCGCCTCGACGACGGCAAGCGCCGCCACGCTGTTCAGCACCCAGTGTTCGCCCGCCGCCCCCAGCCGATACTCGATCCGCCGGCCATGGATCAAGGCCGCAACATCGCTGCCCGCATCCTGCAGGTCGCAGGCGAGAAGTCGCGCCTCGGCTGCCTCGCTGCGGCCGAAGCCCACGATGCGGGAAACACCGAAATGACGGGCATGGTCGGCGAGACGGTCGTAATGGCGGCTGTCGCGATTGAGCACGGCGGCTGCACCTTCCGCCATGCCGGCAAACAGGCAGCCCTTTTCATCGGCGATCGCCTCTTCGCTGCCCATGTGCCCGATATGGACGGCACCCACGTTGGTGATCACGCCAACATGCGCCTCGACCTGGCGGGCCAGCGGCTCGATCTCGCCGGGATGATTCATGCCGATCTCGAAGACGCCGTAACGCGCCTCGCGCGGCAGTCGCGCCAGGCTGATCGGGACGCCGACATGATTATTGTAGCTCGCCACGCTGGCCGAGGTCGGCGCCTGGGCCGACAGCATCGCCCGCAAGGCATCCTTGGTGCTGGTCTTGCCGACCGAGCCCGTGACGCTGGCAATGCGCGCTTTGCTGCGACGGCGGCCGGCGCGACCGAGATCGACCAGCGCCTTCATCGTGTCGGGAACGCGGATCAACGTGCCGCGTGCACCCTCGACGTCGCGGGAAACGACGGCAGCCGCGGCACCACGCGCAAGCGCATCGGCCACGAAGCCATGACCGTCGGTGGTCTCGCCGCCGAGCGCAAAGAAGAGATCTCCCTTGCCGACGGCGCGGCTGTCGAACGTCACGCCGTCCGCTGTGAAGGGCGCAACGGCCGCGACCGGCGACAGCGCCTTGCTCACCTCATCGGAGGTCCAGAGGGCGGTCATGTCAGCGCCTTCCCAGGCGCGCGCCCTCCCGCGAGCTCGCGCGCAACTTCAGCGTCGTCGAAGGGATGCGTGACGCCCTTGATGGTCTGTCCGGTCTCGTGGCCCTTGCCGGCGATCAGCAGCAGGTCGTCGGCACGGCCAAGGGCAGCCATACCGGCTTCGATGGCAGCATAGCGACCGTCGGTGGCCTCGATCCAGTTCTTCCGATCAGCCGCAATGCCGCGCAGAATCTCGCCGCGGATCGCCTGAGGTTCCTCGCTGCGCGGATTGTCGTCGGTGACGATGGTGAGATCGGCGAGCCGGGTGGCGATCTCGCCCATGACCGGCCGCTTGGCCCGATCGCGATCGCCGCCGCAGCCGAACACCACGACCAGCTTGCCGCGTGCGAACGGCCGAAGCGTGCCCAGCACGGTCTCCAGCGCCTCGGGCTTGTGGGCATAGTCGACATAGATCGGCGCACCGGAGCGGTGGCGGGCAACGAGTTGCAGGCGGCCAGGCGCCCCGGTGAGGTTCGCCAGCGCCGCCACCGCGCGCGCCGGATCGCCGCCGGTCGCCACGACGAGGCCGAGGGCCGCGAGCGCATTGGACGCCTGGAAGCCTCCGACCAGGGGGAGATCGACTTCATGGCGCGCGCCCAGCACGTCGATCGTGAGGTGCTGGCCGGTCGAGGTGGGATCGTCGCCGATCAGGCGGATTTCCCTCCCCTTGGCGCCATAGGTCCAGAAGCGAATGCCGCGCTGCCGGCAGATCGCGGCCAATGCCTCGGCACGATCGCTGTCGGCGTTGACGATCGCCGTGCCATCTGCCGGCAACAGGCTATCGAACAGCCGCGCCTGGGCCGCGAAGTAGGTCTCCATCGAGGCGTGATAGTCGAGATGCTCGTGCGTGAGATTGGTGAAGACCGCCGCCGCAAGCCGGACGCCGTCGAGGCGGTGCTGGTCGAGACCGTGACTCGACGCCTCGATCGCCAGATGCGCGACCCCTTCGCGGGCAAGCGTCGCCAGATCCTCGTGGAGTTGCACCGGATCGGGCGTCGTGAGGCCCGCCTCCCGCGTCAATCCCGGCGAGACGATGCCGAGCGTGCCGACGCTCGCCGCCTTGAGGCCGAGCGCCTCCCAGATCTGGCGTACGAAATGGACGGTCGAGGATTTGCCGTTGGTGCCGGTGACGGCAGCGACGGTGGCGGGCTGGAGGCCGGCGAACGCCGCCGCCATCAACGCCACGCGGCGGCGCGGGTTGGCGTCGCGCACGACGACGATGCCAGGATCCAGCGCCGGCAGCGATGCATCGGGGGCGGCCAGGATCGCCGCGGCGCCGCGGCCGACCGCGTCGGCGACAAAGGCTGCACCGTCGTGATGCGTGCCCGGCATGGCCGCGAACAGATAACCCGGCCGGACCTTTCGCGAATCGAGGGTCAGGCCGGCGAGGATTGGATCGCGCGGCAACGCGGAGGAGGACACGGCGTCATGTGCGCTGCGGCGCATGAGCTCACTCAGCCGCAACGCGACGCACTCCCGCTGGGGGGGCCGCTGCGGTCTGCGCTGCACCGGGCCGCACCGGCACGGCCTTGCGATGTTCGGAGCCGCGATGACGCGCATTCGCCGGTACGAACTGCGGCGGCACGACTGGTGCCGGCACCGGCGTCGAGGCGATCTCGAGCGGCGGCAGGCCCTCCTTGAGGTCGCCCGGCAGGATGCCATACAGGGACACGATGCCTTCGATGATGACCTTGACCGACGGCGCAGCCACCCAGCCGGCCGTGGCGTAGCCGCCGGTTTCGGGAAGACCCTTGGGCTCGTCGAGCGAGACCAGAATGACGAATTTCGGATCGTTCATGGGAAACGCGCCAACGAACGAACTGATTAGGGCTTTTTGGCGGTAGCCGCCGCGGGCCGGCTTTTCCGCCGTGCCGGTCTTGCCGCCGACCTCGTATCCCGGAACGTTCGAGTTCTTGCCCGTGCCCTCGGCAACGTTCAGCCGCAGAAGCTGGCGCAGGTTGATCGAAGTCTTGGTCTGGATGACCCGCCGGCCCTGGTCGCTGGCCGCATTCCGCTTCACCAGGCTGGGCTGGTAGAGAATGCCGCCGTTGACCATGGCCGCCGATCCGGTCGCCAGGTGCAACGGCGTCACCGAGATGCCGTGCCCGAAGGCGATGGTCATGGTGCTGATCTTCTGCCACTGCCGGGGATAGAGCGGCGAGGCAACCTCGGGCAGCTGGGTCGACAGCGGCTTCAGGAATCCGATCTTGTCGAAGAAGGCACGCTGGGTTTCCGAGCCCATCTCCACGGCCATCTTGGCCGAGGCGATGTTGGACGAGTACTTGAAGATCTCCGGCACCGTCAGCGGCCGACGCTGGGCATGGTCGTCGTTGATCGTGAAGCGGTCGATCTTGATAGGCGACGTGGCGTCGAAGACGCTGCTCATCGTCACCCTGCCGGTGTCGAGCGCCATCGCCGTATTGAAGATCTTGAAGGTCGAGCCCTGTTCGTAGACGCCCAGGGTGGCCCGGTTGAACAGCGCCTCGTTGGTCAGCGTCTTGGTGCTGTTGGGATCGAACGTCGGCAGCGAGGCCATGGCGAGGACCTCGCCGTTGGTCACATCCATGACAATGGCCGTGGCGCCGATCGCCGAGAACTTCTGGGCGGCGCGCGCGATCTCGCGCTCGACCATGCGCTGCAGGCGGAGATCGATGGAAAGCTGCACCGTCTCGCCGCTCTGGAGCTGCTGATCGAAAAAGCGCTCGACGCCGGCCAGGCCTGCGTTGTCGACGCTGGCGTAGCCCATGATGTGCGCCGCGGCCGAGCCCTGCGGATAGATGCGCCGCTCCTCGGCCTGGAACTCGAGGCCGGGAATGCCGAGACGGTTGACGAGATTGTGCTCACGCGGGCTGAGGCCGCGCTTGATCCAGACGAAGGTCTTGTCGCCCTCGAGTTTTTCCCTGACGTCGTCGTACTTCTGTTCCGGCAGGGCGGCCACGATCTTGCGCGCGGCCTCCTGCGGATCGAGCAGCAGGCGCGGATTGACGAAGGCCGACATCACCGGCACCGACGTCGCGAGCACGGCGCCGTTGCGATCGACGATGTCGGCCCGTTCCGACTGGATTGAGCCGCCGCGGGCCGCCACGCGCTGGGTCGGCTCAGCGCCGTCGCGCAGCAGCGAGACGTAGCCCATCCGCAAACCGACGGCTGCGAAGGCGATCACGAAGATTGCCGAGGTGATGACAAGGCGCTGCCGCGCCGTCTCCTGGGCGTCGCCCTTGAGACGGTCCTGCGGCGAGCTGTAACGCGCGCCGGCCGCCGCGTTTGCCGCGGCGGCCGGTTCGGGCGAGCCAGACTTGCGCCATAGCCTCACCGGCGTCCTCCGTCGTTTCGCGAGAGGATTTCGTCGATCGAGGCTGCAACGCCCTGGTTGTCGCCTACCGGACCCGATGTAGCCGGCTCTTGGATTGCGGCCGGTCGAGGGGGCGTCGTGGGCCCGGTGAAACGTGCTGAAAGGGGTGCGGAGGCCGGCGAGGGGCTGCCGGCCTCCGCTGCGACGCGACCACCACCGGGCAAAGTCGACGAGGGGACGTCGTTGCCCGTACGTGGGGGGGAAGGGAGTGGTGGATCGCGCC